>JANWJP010000086.1 GCA_025451895.1 Robertmurraya sp. | reverse complement strand
TTAGTCTTTGATCCATAATATCGTGTCTGCGGGGTCTCGCCTGTCTCGCTGTTCCCGCAGGACTCTGTAAGACTTCCTCGAGCTATCCCACGCACGACTAGTATGCTTTAGCATTTTAGCAGGTGTCTTTGTGCCTTTCACTCCAATCAACAAAGTATATCAAAATTAACATTGTCCAAATGCAATTTATCCATGATTCGTACAAAAAAATAAGAAGAATATTATAAGGGAACCTCATTTCATATGTTAAAATAGAGAAGGAACCTTTAGGAAAAATTCAAAAAAGAAGATCATCAAGGAAGTGCTGGGAGGAACTATGAAGAAAATTTCAATCGCAATAGATGGACCGGCTGCGGCCGGCAAAAGTACCGCCGCAAAAATAATTGCTGATCGTCTGGGGTATATTTATGTGGACACGGGGGCCATGTACCGGGCCTTAACATTAAAAGTTCTTGAACAACAAGCCGATGTTCATAACGAAGAAGAAATTATTAATATTTTGCAAAACACGGAAATTACTTTGCTTCCCGGAGAAAAAGGCCAGCGCGTGTTAACTGACGGAACGGATGTTACGGGAAAGATCCGGACTGCGGAAGTGACGAAACATGTGTCAGCAGTATCAAAGCATAAACAGGTTCGTCATGAAATGGTCAAAAGACAACAGAAGTTGGGAGCCGACGGCGGGGTCGTCATGGATGGCCGTGATATCGGAACTCATGTCCTGCCGGATGCAGAGGTGAAAATATTTCTCCTGGCAAGCGTTGATGAACGTGCAAAACGGAGGCATCTTGAAAATCTTGAAAAGGGATATCCTTCTGATTTGGAAATGATAAAAGCAGAAATAGCCGCACGGGATAAGCTTGATTCCGAACGGGAAGTGGCGCCGCTGAGAAAGGCGGAAGATGCGGTTGTTATAGATACGACGTCGAAAACGATTGAACAGGTAGTCGATGAGATCTTAACTTTAGCTTCGGAAAGGATCGGATGACAGTGTCTTTTTATTCATTTGCGAAGGTTATTGTCGGCGGAGTTTACCGGCCGCTTTTCCGTGTGCGAAGCATTGGCCGGGAGAATGTGCCTGAAGAAGGCGGAGTACTCCTCTGTTCCAATCATATCCATAATTTTGACCCAATCATGCTGGGACTGACTCTAAACAGACCTATTCATTTTATGGCGAAAAAGGAACTTTTTGATGTTCCGGTATTAAGGAAAATTATAACGGCATTGGGAGCTTTTCCGGTAAAAAGAGGGATGAGTGACAGGGAAGCCTTGCGTACCGGATTGAAGGTGTTAAAAGACGGGCATGTTATGGGATTGTTTCCCGAAGGAACAAGAAGTAAAACAGGTAAACTTGGAAAACCCCTCGCAGGTGCCGGTTTTTTTGCCTTAAGAACCGATGCGGCAGTAGTGCCGGCTGCAATTATTGGCAATTATAAGCCTTTTTCGCAAATGACGGTCATTTACGGGAAACCTATTGATATGACCGAATTGCGCGAAAGAAAAGCTTCCGCCGCAGATGCAGCTGAACTGATTATGGAAGAAATAAAAAAATTAATTGATGTGGCCAAGCCGTAAATATCTTGATTGGATTGGCCGATTTGACACACAATAAAGAAAAGCTGTCCTATTTTTTGCAATATACAATGTTCTCCGCTTGACAAAAGATGGATTTTGTAAGAAGTTAGTAAAAAGAGATCTTTTTTGAAATTAGGAGCAAAGTATTTCTTTGTTACCAAGTGATGACAGTTCACTAACATAATTTGGCAGTAGGCATGGATTAAGGAGGAGTACATATGTCCGAAGATATGAATAATTTGGAAGTTAAAAATTTTGAAGTTGGCGACACGGTTCATGGCCGTGTGACAAAAGTGGAAGAGAAGCAGGTTATTGTTGAAATTTCTGAGAGCAAACTGGATGGCATTATTCCAATTAGCGAATTATCCAGTCTTCATGTTGAAAAATCCAGTGATGTTGTTTCTGAAGGCGATGAACTCGAATTAGAGGTTCTGAAAATCGAGGATGAAGCCCTCATCGTATCCAAGAGAAAAATAGATGCTAAAAAAGCATGGGAAGAATTAAAGGAAAAGTTTGCTAATAATGAAATTATTGAAGCTGAAATAAAGGATGTTGTTAAAGGCGGACTGGTCGTTGACCTTGGAGTTCGTGGCTTTGTCCCTGCTTCTTTGGTGGAAGATTATTATGTCGAGGATTTTTCTGATTATAAAGGGAAAACATTAACATTCAAAATTGTTGAACTTGATCAGGAGAAGAATCGTTTGATCCTTTCCCACCGTGCTGTCGTTGAAGAAGAAAAAGGAAAAAGAAAAGAACAATTGTTAGAATCGATTCAGGTTGGAGAAATTTTAGAAGGAACTGTTCAGAGAATTACAGATTTTGGAGCATTTGTGGATATTGGCGGCATTGACGGATTAGTGCATATTTCACAGCTTTCCTATGAGCATGTGGAAAAGCCGTCTGATGTTGTCGAGGAAGGACAAAAAATTCAGGTTAAAGTTTTGAATGTTGATCGTGAAAATGAAAGGATTTCTTTATCGATAAAAGAAACACTTCCAGGACCATGGGAAAATATTGCTGAAAGAGCTCCCAAAGGCAGTGTTTTAACGGGAACGGTAAAACGGCTTGTATCCTATGGGGCATTTGTGGAAGTTTTTCCCGGAGTGGAAGGGCTTGTTCATATTTCACAAATAGCCCGCAGGCATATCGGCACTCCACATGAAGTTTTGGAAGAGGGACAAACTGTTGATGTCAAGGTGCTTGATGTCAATGAAGAAGAACAACGTCTTTCATTAAGCATTAAGGAACTTGAAGAACAGGGAGAAGCCGAGACAGATTTTGAATTGCCCGAGGAATCAAAAGGCTTCCAGCTGGGTGAAATGATAGGCGATCAATTAAAAGATTTAAAAAAATAAGTGCTGAAAAAAGAAACGGATAATCAGACATTTGAAATATTAAGCGCCGGTCTTGATAAAGCACTTTCTTTAGTCAGAAAATGGTGATATTTATGTCCAGATCAGAAAGAAAATGGGAGCATATTGACTATGCATTAAAAACCGGCCAGAGCAGACAATCCGGATTTGATGATATCACCTTTGTCCACCAAAGCTTGCCTGAATGTTCTACGGAACTAATTTCAATTGATACTAAAATTGGCGAACTGTCGTTAAGTTCGCCAATTTTTATCAATGCCATGACAGGGGGCGGAGGAAATAAGACATTGGAAATAAACCGGGCGCTTGCCATTGCCGCAAGGGAAACAAACATTGCTATGGCCGTAGGTTCGCAAATGTCGGCAATAAAGAATGAATTGGAAGCGGATACCTATAAAATTGTCCGGGCTGAAAATCCAAAAGGGATTATTATTGCCAATCTCGGAAGCGAAGCAACGCTCGAGGAAGCAAAACGAGCCTGCGACATGATAGAAGCTGATGCGTTGCAAATCCATTTAAATGTAATACAGGAACTGGTGATGCCCGAAGGAGACAAGGATTTTACCGGTGCTTTAAATAGAATTGCAGAGATTGCCTCAGGCCTTTCTGTTCCGGTTATTGTCAAGGAAGTAGGATTCGGAATGAGTATGGAGACGGTAAATCTACTCCGCTCGTCAGGTGTTGCCGCGATCGATATTGGCGGTTTTGGAGGAACAAATTTCAGTAAGATAGAAAATGCAAGGAGAGAGCGAACCTTTCCTTTTTTTGATGATTGGGGTATTCCTACCGCCGCTTCGATTATCGAAGCAAGATTTTTAAGTCCTGAAATTTCCGTCATTGCTTCCGGAGGCATTCAAAACAGTCTTGATGCCGTGAAGGCCCTTTCTCTCGGGGCTGATGCAGTCGGCATTGCAGGCAGATTTCTTAAAGTGTTGATTGAGGACGGTCTCGAGCGCCTGATTAATGATATTCAGGATATAAAAGAAGAAATGCTTATCATCATGACAGCATTGGGAACAAAGAATATTGCAGGCCTGCAAAATGCTCCTGTTGTAATTTCCGGCCGTGTACATCATTGGCTGAATGAAAGAGGAATCGATACAAAAAAGTTCAGTCAAAGAAAAATAAATTTTTGACACTGCAGATTTTCTTATATACCGCTGAAGACAGCCAAACAGACACATATTTGTTTTGTGATACAATTCTGCCTGGCTCCGGTCGTGAAAATAGATGACCGGGGCTTTTTTCTATGCTTTTAAAAGTGAAGTTCCTTTCAGTGTATATGAAACAGGGGCTCTTTGAATAAGAAACTTTTTTCGATCTGGGCGTCGCAATGTCGTGTGCTGATTTTGCCAAGTGCCATGGCGAAAGTGATAACGGGGCAGCCATTTTAAATATGTGTTTATTAATGATAAATGTCTACCATGAAACCGGACGATGTTCATTCTTTCATAAATAGTCAGTATTGTTTCAGGAGTACAGAAAAGGAAGGCCTTGCCCTGCCGGTAACCGTCATGAATCTTTTTTCGAAGCATTGAAAACGTCCGGGGACGGCTCCATTCATAATTGTTTATTTACCCGCATCTGGCTGTCATGTTAAAGGTGACCATCCATTGGCGGGAAATTTCAACTGCTCCCGGTCTGAAAACATTCCCTCAGCATTTATTCCCTTTCCCTTCTTTCTTTTTCTGCGTATTCTTTTCACTTCTGTTTCTTTATTTAATTACTGCCTGTAAAAAAGATGGGTTCGCCCGGTTAAAGCACATATGGAAAAGCCATAATGGAAATAATAGGAGGTGTTATATGGACGGGCTCAGTTTTTATTGGATTTTTTGGGTGTTCTGGATTATAGCAACTTTTTTTATGAAAAAGAATATTTCCAGACTAAAAATAGCTGCCTGGATTTTGGTTGTTATCAGTTTATCAAACTTTTCGCTGTCTGCCGGAGGAATCCGGATTTCTGTTGCAGCTTTTTTTGTGCTGTTGACTGCACATTTTGTCATTCTTAAAGAAAAGGGGAAAAAGGCTGTTTATTCTTTTCTCATAACGTATATAGTTATGCTTGCATTCGCAGGGCTTCAATTAATGGAATTATATGATCCCGTTTGGGTCTTTTTCGGTCGGAAATGGATGTTTGCCGCATTCCTGATTTATATTACCGTTTTATTGGAAAAAAATATTCACCTTCAAATAGCGGTGCTTTTATCAGGCGTCATTTACGGGGATATTCTTTTTGCGATTATCATCCGCAGGATTGCCGAATATCACATCGGTTCTTTTGCAACTATGGATGTTGTGGCAGTAAGTTTGGCGGTGCTCTTGGTTATTCAAGGACTAAGGGAAGCATCGGTGATTTTTGACCTATATGTTAAACATCAGGAAAGGGGGAAACAAAAAACATCATGAATGAGTATGTCTATCCGATTATCTTTGGGATTGTCATCGGCACTTTATCAAGAATGCTTATGCTGAGAACGGACTACCGTCAATACCCGACTTATTTACACGGAAAAATTATTCATACCGCTCTTGGATTTATTGCTGCATCATTGGGAACACTTGCCGTACCTTCGATTTTGGAGCAGGATTTTACTGCAGTGACCTTTTTAACGATTGCAGCATCCCAATTCAGAGAGGTTCGCAATATGGAGCGGAATACTTTGGAACAGCTGGACAGTTTTGAGCTTGTTCCCAGGGGCCATACATATATAGAAGGGATTGCGATTGCTTTTGAAAGCCGAAATTATCTTGTCATTTTTACATCGATGTTCAGTACTTTGGCTTACTTGCTATTTAATATATGGACTGGTTTTGTTGTTGCGGTTTTTTCAATGATTGTCTCCCGAATTCTTATGGCCGGGGGAAAGCTCGAGGATATTGTGGATATAGAATATGTCGAACCCAGATTTGATGGGGCGGGATTGTATGTGGATAATATTTATATTATGAACATCGGAATTCCTGAGAGGCAGGAGGAAGTTCTCAAATACGGAATGGGCTTTATTTTAAAACCCAAAAATTTTGATGCCCGTTCAACGATTGCCAACCTGGGGCAGCGTCAGGCGGTATTGCATGATGTTTCAACTGCACTGGGTGTCTACAGAGATTCCGGTACCCCTGCTCTTGTTCCTCTGGCAAAGCGGGATTTGGATGACGGAAGAATGGGGATTTTTGTTCTACCGCAGGACAAGGATATTGAAAAAGCCATCAGAGTGATTTCGAATGTTCCCATTCTGGAAAATGCGATTCGAATGCCGACGGAAAAAAACAGAAAAGATAAAGAGGAGGATAATTAATATAAATGGTGCTGAAAAAATATATTTTGGCGGCGGTTACAACAAATCCGCAAAAGATTCCGAGCTGTACGGCCGTTTTTAAGTGTGACAGCAAAGAGGAGATGGAGACCGTTGCCAAAAATCTTGAAGCGATCCTGGATGGAATTGCACATTTACTGACAGAAGATGTATATATTATTGTCAGCCACTAAAAGCCGTGTTTGTACGTTTTCATTGAAAGAAGGGATTACCTTTGATACTATAATGAAGTTAGGTTCCCGTTTTTTAAGTTTTTGTTAATGCCCGGAATTACAGTGCATGCAGGAAGGAATCCGGACGGGAATTTTTAGACTGAATCTTTTGAATCAAGTTGATTATGTTTTTGGGAGAGTAATGATCTGTGCCCGTAAAAAAGAGAGGGTGATGTTCATGGTAAAGCCGGTTGTGGCGATTGTCGGACGCCCGAACGTGGGAAAATCAACGATTTTCAACCGTATTGTCGGCGAACGTGTGGCTATAGTGGAAGACATTCCGGGCGTGACCAGGGATAGAATTTACAGCAGTGCCGAATGGCTGAATCATGATTTTAATATTATCGATACTGGAGGTATTGAAATCAGTGATGAGCCCCTTCTGGTCCAAATTCGTACACAGGCCGAATTAGCTATAAAAGAGGCGGATGTCATTATTTTTATGACGAATGGCCGCGAAGGAGTCACCGCCGGTGATGAAGAGGTCGCCAAGATATTACATAAGGCGGATAAGCCGGTGGTTCTGGCAGTAAACAAAATAGATAATCCGGAGATGCATGATTTGATCTATGATTTTTATGCCCTTGGATTCGGTGAGCCGTTTCCGATTTCGGGTTCACACGGAAGAGGTCTGGGTGATTTATTGGATGAAGTGGCCAGGCATTTTTCCGATCAACCAGACAAGGATTATGATGAAGATGTCATTAAATTTTGCCTGATCGGCCGTCCGAATGTGGGCAAATCTTCCCTTGTCAATGCCATTCTCGGTGAGGAACGGGTCATTGTCAGTAATATTGCCGGAACAACCAGGGATGCCATTGATACTCAGGTTACAATCGATGGCAGGGATTATGTTATGATCGATACTGCCGGGATGAGAAAACGCGGAAAAGTTTATGAAAGCACAGAAAAATACAGCGTTCTCAGGGCATTAAAGGCAATTGAGCGCTCGGATGTCGTTCTTGTTGTTTTAGACGGCGCTGAGGGAATTATTGAACAGGATAAAAGAATTGCCGGATATGCGCATGATGCAGGCCGGGCTATCGTCATTGTGGTGAATAAATGGGATGCGGTTGAAAAAGATGAAAAAACCATGAAAGTTTTTGAAGAACGAATTCGCGAGCAATTTCAGTTCTTAGATTATGCCCCGATTGTGTTTTTGTCTGCAAAAACAAAACAACGCATCCACACATTGATCCCGATGATCAACATGGCCGCTGAAAATCACGTCCGCCGTGTTGAAACAAGTGTTTTAAATGATGTTATTATGGATGCGGTTGCCATGAATCCGGCTCCGGCGGATAAAGGAAAACGGCTGAAAATTTATTATGCTACCCAGGTTTCAGTGAAACCGCCTGCTTTTGTTATTTTTGTAAATGATCCTGAATTAATGCATTTTTCATATGAAAGATTTCTTGAAAACAGAATACGGGAAGCGTTCGGTTTTGAAGGAACGCCGATAAAAATTATTTGCCGCGCCAGAAAATAAGTACAAATAACGAAGGTTGTGATGGAATGTCCAGGATAAGGGAGAAAGTAACGGTAATCGGAGCCGGAAGCTGGGGAACAGCGTTGGCGATGGTTTTGGCTGCCAACGGCCATGAGGTCCGGATATGGGGACATAAGCCGGAACAGATTGAAGAAATCAATACAAAGCATACGAATAAGAAATACCTGCCGGATATTAATTTGCCGGAATCGATAGTCGGGTATGCTTCTATGGAAGAAGCACTGACAGGTATTGAAATTGTTGTTTTGGCTGTTCCGACAAAAGCCATTCGTGAAGTTTTGCGAAAAATGATTGCGGTACATAATGAGCCGGTGATGGTAGTTCACGTAAGTAAAGGAATCGAACCTGACACGCTGATGAGGATTTCAGAAATGATTGAAGAAGAATTGCCTGAGGAACTACTGACCGACCTTGTTGTCCTTTCAGGTCCCAGTCATGCGGAAGAGGTCAGCTTGAACCACCCGACCACGGTAACTGTTTCCTCGAAAAATATGAAAGCGGCCGAGCGGGTTCAGGATTTATTTATGAATTCATATTTCAGGGTTTATACAAATCCTGATGTCATCGGTGTGGAAATTGGAGGGGCATTAAAAAATATTATTGCACTGGCTGCCGGTATTTCAGACGGACTGGGTTACGGGGATAATGCGAAGGCTGCATTAATCACCCGGGGACTTGCGGAAATTGCCAGACTGGGCACGAAAATGGGAGCAAGCCCGCTAACTTTTTCCGGATTGGCGGGGATTGGCGATCTTATCGTCACTTGTACCAGTGTTCATTCCCGGAATTGGCGGGCGGGAAATTTAATCGGAAAAGGCCATCCATTAGATGAAGTTCTTGAAAATATGGGCATGGTTGTTGAAGGAGTAAGGACAACAAAAGCCGCATATCAATTAGCCAAAAAATATGATGTTTCCATGCCGATTACGGAAGCTCTTTACCGTGTTCTATTTGATAATGTGGACCCAAAAGGCGCCGTGGATGCTTTAATGTCGAGAATGAAGACTCGCGAGATGGAAGACCTGACAAATGTGCTTCAGGAGGACAAGAAAGATTAAAGTGCAGAAGCATTGGCATTCTGGGCTTTTGAGGATACGATAACCGAATGCAACGCATACAATACAGCGAAGCAAACTGGAAATTGAACAGTGTGAATGGTATATTTAGTCACTTTTTTGCTAAAGTAAGAAATCGCCCCATTTCTTTACTTTAGCTTTTTTGTTATCTGCGGTTATTTTTTTCCGGGAGCGTAAACTCAAGCTAAAGTGGTTATGAATGAAAAGAACTTTGCTGCGGATATCTTTTTCAGAGAGCAGCCTGATATATGATGGTTTAATGGTAATGTCAAGCTTTTGTTGATAATAAAGGTTTTCTGAAAAAATTTCATGGCTGAAAGCAGGAGGTTACGCTTTTTTGTCGGCAGGTTATTTTTTCCGCCAACAAAAATATTTCCTGCTGCCGGTTCAAAACAATGTAAGATTTTTATGGATTATGGAGAAGCAGGAAAAAGCTTCGGGGAATTGACAAATAATGGGGCGAGGGACACCATTTTTAACACTGAATTTTAAATAAGAAGGGAATTAGAAGGGAAATCCAAAAAAGGGGGAACGTGCGGGAACCGGAAGGTTGTTTTCTCCGAAACAATAAATTCACGCCGGGCGAAAAGGAAACCTGCTTCCGGTTGAGGGGGCGGTTGTAAACCATCTTTGTCAGGATTAACGGATTCATATATTTTTAATTTTGTAAACAGATATTCTTTGAGAAAAGGAGTCATTTTGAATTTAGAAACAAGGAGTATTAAAAATTTTGGGAAATAAACAAGTTATGGTATAATTTTCCAAAAATGGAGAGAGTGGATAAAATGTCGCCGGGATTAATGAAAATGTGGATATCGCTATCTGCAATGGGTTTTATGTTTCTGGCCGTCTTTTTAATTTATTTGAGCCGGTATACATTTAAAAATAAGGTTTTTAAGATAACAACGGCCGTATTTGCTTATGCGTTTATGTTTTTGTCCGGAGTCCTCATGTTTGCTGTTGTCATGGGAGAAGCGGCATAGAAGAAATAATCCGTATCCTGGAAAACTGTAAATAGTCATAACCCCTTCTGCTGCAAAATATATTGTAAGGAGAAGGGGAAATTCTTTATTTTTAGAATAGGGCAGTAAAAAATACCAAGGATCAAGGTATAGGAAAAAATGTTAAATTGTCATAACCTCGCAGGACAACGTCATAAATATGTACTGTCTATTAAAAAAGCAGCGGATGGATAGATTCTATTCCCGTATGGTGGGATTTCAGGAGGGGTTCACTTGGAAAAGGTTGATATATTTAAAGATATTGCTGAAAGAACAGGCGGCGATATATATTTGGGCGTTGTCGGCGCAGTAAGAACGGGCAAGTCCACTTTTATAAAAAAGTTTATGGAACTTGTCGTTCTTCCGAATATGACCAATGAAGCCGAACGGGCGAGAACTCAGGATGAACTGCCGCAAAGCGCTGCCGGAAGGACTATTATGACGACAGAGCCGAAATTTGTTCCAAACCAGGCAGCCACAGTTCATGTCGGTGAAGGGTTGGATGTTAATATCAGGCTTGTTGATTGTGTGGGTTATACGGTTCCGGGAGCCAAAGGCTATGAGGATGAAAACGGGCCGCGAATGATTTCAACACCCTGGTATGAGGAACCGATTCCTTTTCATGAAGCTGCGGAAATCGGCACAAGAAAAGTTATTCAGGAACATTCAACCATTGGAGTAGTGATTACGACAGACGGAACAATCGGTGAAATTCCCCGGGCAGATTATATTGAGGCCGAAGAACGGGTGATTGAAGAGCTGAAAGAGGTAGGAAAACCGTTCATTATGGTTATTAACAGTGTTCAGCCCTATCATCCCAGCACAGAGGCTTTAAGGGAAGAATTAGCTGAGAAATATGATATTCCGGTTCTGGCCATGAGTGTTGAGGGCATGAGGGAAAACGATGTGTTAAATGTGATGAGAGAAGCTTTGTATGAATTTCCTGTTCTTGAAGTCAATGTTAACCTTCCCAGTTGGGTAATGGTTTTGAAAGAAGATCATTGGTTAAGGGAAAGCTATCAGGAAGCCGTAAAAGACACGGTTAAAGATATTAAGAGGCTTCGTGATGTCGACCGGGTGGTTCAGCTTTTCAGTGATTATGAATTTATTGACCGGGCAAGTTTGGCCGGGATTGAAATGGGGCAGGGAATTGCAGAAATTGACCTGTATGCTCCCGATGATCTTTATGATGAAATTCTTAAGGAAATTGTCGGGGTAGAAATCCGCGGTAAAGATCACTTGCTTGAATTGATGCAGGATTTTGCCCATGCGAAACGGGAATATGATCAAGTGGCGGAAGCGCTGAAAATGGTGAAACAGACAGGATATGGAATAGCCGCGCCGACTTTGACAGATATGAGTCTGGATGAGCCGGAAATTATCCGTCAGGGTTCCAGATTCGGTGTCAGACTGAAAGCTGTTGCTCCGTCCATTCATATGATAAAAGTCGATGTTGAATCGGAATTTGCACCGATTATTGGTACGGAAAAGCAAAGCGAGGAATTGGTCCGTTATTTAATGCAGGATTTTGAAGATGACCCGCTTTCCATCTGGAATTCTGATATCTTCGGCAGAAGCCTCAGTTCCATTGTCAGAGAAGGTATTCAGGCTAAATTATCCCTGATGCCGGAAAATGCAAGATATAAGTTGAAAGAAACTCTGGAGCGAATTATCAATGAAGGTTCCGGAGGTCTGATAGCAATTATTTTATAATAAGGAAAAAAGGGACTCTTGTCGGGGTCCTTTTTTCATATTTTTTATGCAAAATAAATTGTAAGAATTTATCGAAAATGAAAAGATTACCATAAATTCGCAGGATCTCCTTGCACAGCATAAATGATTGTGATAATCTTTTATCAGAATTACTGTTGAAGGGTAACAAAAGCCTTATAAATAAAGGGTTTAGCGATAAAAATCATTGATATTTTATTGTTTTTCATATATTATAAGGCATACCTGTTTATTTCACGTATAACAACGTATAGAAAACAGTAATTTTGTTTACAAATGATGATAAGAACTGTGTTTTATTGGATGAACTTTTTGGGAGGAGGTGAACGTTGATGAATAAGACAGAATTGATTAATGCAGTTGCTGAAGCAAGTGAGCTTTCCAAAAAGGATGCTACCAAAGCAGTGGATGCAGTTTTTGATACAATTTTGAATACTTTGAAAAACGGAGAAAAGGTTCAATTAATCGGTTTCGGAAACTTTGAGGTTCGTGAGCGTGCAGCCCGTAAAGGACGTAATCCTCAAACTGGTGAAGAAATCGAAATCCCTGCAAGCAGGGTTCCTGCTTTCAAGCCGGGTAAAGCGTTAAAGGATGCTGTAAAGTAATCTACATATGCAGACATGCTTTGAGTTAAAAAGGGTCACGTTTTACGTGTCCCTTTTTTATGTACATTTTTCCATTTTTGTGCATACAGGGGTATTTTTTCCTCTCCGGTGCGGAACGTGGATGTGAGCTGTTTTTCATGTTTTTTGCTGTTTATTTTTCCCGTTTATATCATTTGAAATGTTGTTGATTCATTTTAAATGCATGTGTTAACTTTGAGATGTTATACTTAATGAAACCATTGCTCCTGGCAAGCTGCGGGAGGTGATAAATGAACCCTTCATCGCAAGCGTTTTACACCGGGCAGGGTTTTGCAAAGTTATGTCTTTTTAGGAGGTTGCAGGATGTCAAAGGTAAATCGTGCCCAAATTGAAGAAGCGGTACGTTTGATTTTGGAAGCGATCGGCGAGGATCCGGGCAGGGAAGGTCTCCTTGACACACCGAAGCGCGTCGCAAAAATGTACGAAGAGATCTTTTCCGGAATTGATCAGGATCCGGGTGAGTATTTTGAAACAATTTTTGAAGAGGACCACGAAGAACTAGTTTTAGTGAAGGATATTCCATTTTACTCCATGTGCGAACATCATTTGGTGCCTTTTTATGGGAAGGCCCATGTTGCATATATTCCGAGAAACGGCAAAGTAACCGGGTTAAGCAAACTTGCCAGGGCGGTGGAGGCTGTATCAAAACGGCCGCAGCTTCAGGAAAGGATTACTTCCACGATTGCCGATACTATTATGGAGAAACTGGAGCCATACGGCGTCATGATTATTATCGAAGCCGAGCATATGTGCATGACGATGCGCGGCGTAAAAAAACCGGGTTCAAAAACCGTCACATCAGCGGTCAGAGGGATTTTTGCAAAGGATCACAGGGCCCGTTCCGAGGTTCTTGCCTTAATAAAAGGTTAGGGTCTGAATATGGAGAATTTGAGAAGAAATGGTGAAATAAACTGCTGTGAAAAAACGATACTAATGGTAACAGTGCACGGTGAAAAGTTCAATTATTCTTGATGGGTAGTGATTATATGCAGGAAAAACAAGGTCTTACCGGCGATTATGTTGTCATTAGAGCCATGGATGACGGAGTCCAGGTGATTGGCCTGACACGGGGTTCTGACACGAGGTTTCATCATGCGGAGAAACTGGACAAAGGCGAAGTGCTGATTGCCCAATTTACAGAGCATACATCGGCCATTAAAATCAGGGGACATGCCCGAATCATGACATCTTACGGAGAAGTGGAAAGCAATCCCCGTTCATAAAAGAGTGCTTGGAGATCACATTTTTTACTATTACCGATATTTTATAAAGTTGTCCATAATTAGACAAATTTATGTTATAATTGTTCAAGCATTATTGAGAAATACTAAATGAATTCAACCATGGATGAAATGCGGTTTGTTTTCGAAAAATTGCTAATTAGGGGATGCAAGGGTGAATAACATGGCGGAAATAATGACAAAACTGAATGAAATGGAGACAAAAATAGAGAAGCATCTTGATTATCCGTTTTTATCCCAATATATAAAAAAGCCGGAAATCGACAGGGATAAGCTTCTCTTGCTTTTATCGTTCCTTGATAATCTGGAGGTACCGGCTAAAAGCAAGGAGAATTATGCATTAACGACAATGCTTTTGCAAACGGCCCTTGATACCCATGATCAAGTAACAAATGACGCCATGGATGAATCAAATCAAAGAAATATTCAATTAACCGTTTTGGCCGGGACATATTTCAGCGGTTTATATTATAGACTGTTAGCAAAACAAAATGAAATTGATGTGATTCGTGTTCTTTCAGAAGGCGTTGAAACCGTCAATGACGAAAAAATCACTTTTTATCAAAAGGATTTTGACGAAATTGACACGCTTATATCCAGTCTTGCAAAAATAGAAGCTTCACTTTTTAAAAAGCTTGCCGGTTATTTCAGTGTAAACCATTGGGAGGAGTTGTTTCACAGCTTTTTGCTTCTCAAACGTTTAATGGCCGAAAAAGAAAAATTTTTGCATAAACAAAAATCGGCTTTGTTTGATGCGTTAAAAAAGTTAATATTTTCGAAACAGGAACAATCGTTAAAGGAACTGTCACCGGAACAAAAAAAATATTTACTTCTCATTTGTGATCGCTATATTGATTATTCAAAAGAATTGTTGGCGAAAGCAAGAAAAAATATTCCACTCTTAAATTCAGTGCTTGAGGAAAGAATTGATCACCTGCTGGGTAAACATCATGTGGTTTTAAAGTCTTTAGCGGAAGAAGGGTGATAAAATGGAGCAATCAAAAGAAAAACGTGTATATGACGTTTTTGAAAAAATTTCTGACAACTATGACAAGATGAATTCCGTTATAAGCTTTCAGCAGCACAAGAGATGGCGAAAAGATACGATGAGAAAAATGAATGTCCGCGAGGGGACAAAAGCTCTTGATCTTTGCTGCGGCACTGGGGATTGGACAATTGCTCTTGCAAACGAAGTGGGAACAAAGGGAGAAGTGATCGGCTTAGATTTTAGTCAAAGCATGTTAAAAGTCGGAGAGGAAAAAATAAGAAAGCTGCATTTGGATCATGTAAAGTTGATCCATGGGAATGCCATGGAGCTGCCCTTTCCCGACAACACTTTTGATTATGTAACGATCGGTTTTGGGTTAAGAAATGTTCCGGATTATATGCAGGTTTTGAAGGAAATGAACCGGGTTTTAAAACCGGGCGGACTGGCTGCTTGTCTGGAGACCTCCCATCCGACCATGTTTGGTTATAAGCAATTATTTAATTTTTATTTCCGCTATATTATGCCTTTATTTGGCAAGATATTTGCGAAAAGTTATAAAGAGTATGCCTGGCTCCAGGAATCAGCACGGACATTCCCCGACATGAAGGAATTGGCGGCGATGTTTAACAGGGCGGGGTTTCAAAAAGTGACTTATAAGGCATACAGCGGCGGGGCGGCAGCCGTTCATCTTGCTTATAAATAATCTGCGGATGAAAAAAGGCGGATCATCTGCAGTGTGCCAGGTTCTCAAATGATCAGGGGATAATGGCAAAACATTATTCTCAAATTGACTGAGTACAGGGCTCCTTGTTTTATTAGAGAGGATTAAACTGGTGAAATTGCATGAGGTTAAAAACAATCTATTCATTCCTACATTCAGAAATTAATATGGTCGAAAAAGCATTGGAGGAGACTGTTAAGGGCGAATCCCCGTTGCTCAGGGAAGCATCTTTGCATCTATTGAAAGCAGGGGGGAAAAGAATTCGCCCTGTCTTCGTTCTTCTTTCCGGAAAATTTGGCAAAAATAATCATCAAGCCGTACACGATATCGCCGTTGCCTTAGAATTGATTCATATGGCTTCTCTGGTGCATGATGATGTTATCGATGATGCGGATTTGCGCCGCGGCAAACCGACAATAAAAACGATTTGGGACAACCGCATTGCCATGTATACGGGAGACTTTATTTTTGCTAAGGCCCTTGAATTGGCAACGAATATAAAGGATCCGGCTGCACATAAAATACTCTCAAAAACCATTGTCGAACTCAGTGTTGGCGAGATTGAACAGATAAAAGAAAAGTTCTGGTTCGACCAAAAATTCCGCCATTATTTGCGGAGGATTAAAAGAAAAACCGCATTGTTAATTGCAGCCAGTTGCCAGTTGGGGGCAATTGCCGCTGGTGCTGAGCGTGAAATTCACCGGCAACTTTATCAATACGGTTATTTTGTCGGGATGTCTTATCAAATTATTGATGATGTGCTGGATTTTACCAGTACCGAAGAGAAGCTCGGGAAGCCGGCAGGGGGAGATTTGCGGCAGGGAAATATTACACTTCCGGTCTTATTTGCCATGGAAAATGAAGAAATCCGCCGGCAAATTGTTAATGTACATGAAAATATATCCCAAATGGAATTGGAAGCGGTTATTCAATTAATAAAAGAATCGGGTGCCATTGAAAAATCCCTCGAAATCAGTGATAAATATTTGCAAAAGGCATTAAGGGCCCTTGAAGGATTGCCGGATATCAAGGCCAAAAAAACTCTTCGTGAAATCGCTCTATATATTGGCAAAAGAAAATATTAAGAATTGCTAAAAAAAACAAACAATGGTACTATTTCTTTGGATTGTCTTTTACCCGGACAGTCCTTGATACATACGAAATTTTTAGGAGTGGAAGGTAAGTATGGAAAGAACTTTCTTAATGGTTAAGCCTGACGGTGTTCAGCGCAATTTGATCGGTGAAATCGTTTCCCGTTTTGAGAAAAAAGGCTTTCAATTGGTTGGTGCCAAACTGATGAACATTTCTCAGGAATTAGCCGAGCAGCATTACGGAGAGCATAAAGAACGTCCTTTCTTTGGCGAACTGGTTGATTTTATTACTTCCGGACCGGTTTTTGCCATGGTTTGGGAAGGAGAAAATGTCATTGCTACAGCTCGTCAAATGATGGGGGCTACAAATCCAAAAGATGCGGCACCGGGAACAATCCGCGGTGATTTTGGCGTAACTGTCGGCAAGAATGTTATTCACGGTTCTGATTCACCGGAAAGTGCTGCCCGTGAAATCGGCTTATTTTTTAAAGAAGAAGAGCTGGTCTCATATTCAAAGCTGATGAATGAATGGATATACTAATTCGAAAAAGCACTTGTACTTAGTTGCAGGTGCTTTTTTTATCTGATATTTTCCATATTTTTTCGAAAAAAAACGGTTGGTGACACTGGAAGTTTTGGAATATTTTTGAACAATGTTCCTTCCCGCCTTTTTTTCGTTATATACTATACCTTAGAGACGGTTGACAGCGAAAATAAGGAGATAAATCATGGGACAGGACTATGAGCTTTTTATCACAAACATGAAAAAGAAAACCGGCATTGATCTTTCGCTTTATAAAGAAGCCCAAATGAAGAGGCGGCTTACATCCCTCTTTAAAAAGAAAGGCTTTCGTTCTTTTGCTGATTTCTATCATGGGATATGCAGGGACGACAAATTATTGGATGAATTTTTAGATAAAATAACCATTAATGTATCCGAGTTTTTCCGCAACAGGAAACGCTGGGAAATACTAGAGAAAAAGATCCTGCCGGGGCTTTTAAAGGAAAACAGAAATTTAAGGATATGGAGTGCCGCATGTGCAACAGGAGAAGAGCCGTATACAATGGCATTGATTTTGTCCAAATTCATTCCCCTCTCCAGGATTAGAATTTTTGCCACGGATATTGATGAAAAGGCAATTGCCACAGCACGATTGGGGATATATCCGGAACGCTCGCTCGAAGAGGTGCCGGATGAGTTGAAGAAGAGGTATTTTGTAAGGGAGGGGAACCTCTATAAGCTTTCTGAAGATATTAAGAGCACGGTTATCTTTAAAAAGCATAATTTGCTGGCCGATCCTTACGGAGGACCGTATGATTTGATTATTTGCCGAAATGTGCTTATATATTTTACCGACGAAGCAAAGGAAATGATTTATAAAAAAATCAGCAATGCATTAACAATCGGTGGAATTCTTTTTGTCGGCAGCACGGAACAAATTTTTAATGCATCCCGGTACGGGTTGGCGGGAGTGGATACGTTTTTTTATCAAAAGTTGCCGGTCTGAGTTTTTTGATAATGGGCATATAAAGTGTGAGTATATCTGTTTTCCTGAATGGCAGTCAAAAGTCCGGGAGAATCGGACAAGTTTAAGTTTTTCAGCGAAAATGAACGAAAGTATTGATTGGTTGCAGGAAATTGGAGCACCTTGGGCTCCTTTTTTCTCAGATAACGTTTTCAGAAAATTCCGCAGAAAAATCAACATTAAATTTCAATCTTTTACTATTTTTATTTTTCTTCATATGTTATATTGATAGATAATCCTTTAATGAGTTAGAGGAGGAAAGAGCTCATGAGATATTTGACAGCGGGGGAGTCGCATGGCCCCCAATTAACGACAATTATAGAAGGTTTGCCGGCCGGGATGCCCCTGCTGGCTGAAGACATTAACGAAGACCTTGCCCGGAGGCAGAAAGGGCACGGAAGAGGACGGAGAATGCAAATTGAGAAGGATACAGTCCGGATTGTCAGCGGCGTTAGACACGGGTTTACCCTTGGTTCACCGGTTGCACTGGTAGTGGAAAACAAGGACTGGCAACATTGGACTGAAATTATGGGACCGGAACCGCTTGAATCGGGCAAAGAAGGGGAAGTGAAACGGAAAATTACCAATCCCCGGCCGGGACATGCAGATTTAAACGGAGGCTTAAAATACGGTCATCGTGATTTGCGCAATGTTCTTGAACGTTCATCGGCAAGGGAAACAACAGTCAGAGTTGCCGCCGGTGCAGTGGCGAAAAAGCTTCTTTCCCTTCTGGGCATTGAAGTGGCATCCCATGTTGTTGAGATCGGCGGTGTTAAGAGTAATGTTCGTACATATGATTCCATTGAAGCTTTACGGGAGATTACCGAAAAATCACCTGTCCGCTGCCTCGATCCAGAAGCAGAAAAAGACATGATCAAGGCGATCGATGATGCCAAGGCAAACGGGGATTCAATTGGCGGAATCGTGGAAGTGATCGTCGAAGGAATGCCTGCCGGGGTCGGCAGCTATGTTCATTATGACCGCAAGCTCGATGCCAGATTGGCAGCAGCGATGGTAAGTATTAATGCATTTAAAGGGGTCGAGTTCGGGATAGGCTTTGAAGCAGCGAGAAGACCCGGAAGCGAAGTACATGATGAAATAGCCTGGTCAAAGGAAAAAGGATATTACCGAACCACCAACCGGCTTGGCGGTTTCGAAGGCGGAATGACAACGGGTATGCCAATTATTGTCCGCGGAGTGATGAAGCCGATTCCCACTCTTTATAAACCGCTGAAAACAGTTGATATCGAGACAAAGCAACCATTTTCGGCAAGCATTGAAAGATCGGACAGCTGTGCGGTGCCGGCTGCGGCGGTGGTAGCAGAAAGTGCAGTAGCCTGGGAATTGGCGGCGGCAATTGTTGAGCAGTTTCATGCCGACCGCATGGATGCTTTAATTGAAAACATAAATAAACAGCGGGCATATGCGAGGGACTTTTAATGGATAAAATTGTTATTCACACTTCTTCCCGGACGTATCCGGTCATGATTGGTTCTGGAGCGATTAACAAACTGAAATCATTTTTATCAGAGAATTTTCCAGCGTTGACAAAAATCATGATCATTACCGATGAGAATGTGGGAAGCCGTTATTTGTCAGAATTAAAGTTCAGGCTTTCCGGGTTTAATCCCGTTCATTTTACTGTTCCAAACGGTGAACACGCAAAAACCTTCGACGTTTATTATGACTGTTTAAGTTTTGCCTTGGAGCAAAAACTTGACCGGAAATCTTTAATACTGGCTTTCGGCGGAGGGGCAGTCGGTGATTTGAGCGGATTTGTCGCCGCATCATTTATGCGGGGCATTCCTTTTATTCAAATTCCCACCACCATACTTGCCCACGACAGCGCAGTGGGCGGAAAAGTTGCCATTAACCATCCGCTGGGTAAAAACATGATCGGGGCCTTTTATCAGCCAGAGGCTGTTTTTTACGATTTGGATTTTTTGCATTCTCTTCCACTTCATGAGAGAAGATCCGGATTTGCAGAAGTGATCAAACACAGCCTGATTTCTGATGAAGACTTTTATGTCTGGTTGCGGGAAAATGTTCATGATTTAGACCAATTGCGCAATGAAGAAATGCTTTATTTTCTAAAAAAAGGCATCCGCATTAAAGAGCAAATTGTTTCACAGGACGAAAAGGAATCCGGCATCAGAGCGTTTCTGAACTTCGGTCATACACTCGGTCATGCCATTGAAGGGGAAGCAGGCTACGGGAATATTACCCATGGCGAAGGAGTCGTCATCGGAATGATGTTTGCTCTCGGTTTGAGCAAAAAGAAACTGGGATTGTCCTTTCATTTGGACGAATTTGAAAGCTGGCTTAAAGGCCTCGGTTATCAAACAAGTCTGCCGGGCGGACTTAAAACTGAGGCATTAATCAACAGAATGAAACATGATAAGAAATCGTTTGGAGGAAGAATTCAATTTGTTCTCTTAAGCAAAATAGGTGAACCGAAACTTTGTGAAATCGATGACCGTGATTTGCTTAAGGAACTGACAGAATTTACGGAGAGGCGTGATTAGGGTTGATTAGAGGGATCAGGGGTGCTATTACTGTTCCGGAAGATAATGAATCTGTTGTTGTTTCAGCAACGGAGCGGCTGGTCCGTGAAATGATTTCAAAAAATAAAATCGAACCGGAACAAGTGGCGTCCGTATTTATTTCCGTAACGAAAGATATTACATCTGTATTTCCTGCAAGGGCGCTGCGTTCAATCGAAGGATGGAAATACGTTCCGGTCATGTGCATGACCGAGATTCCGGTTCCTTCTTCTTTGCCCTTATGTATCCGTGTGATGATGCATGTAAATACAACAGCAAAGCAGAATGAGGTTCAGCACGTATATTTGGAAGGTGCTGTGGTCCTGAGACCGGATTTAAAATCTTAACTGACGGTTCTTCTCCGGTTCAAATTAAAGGATATTGTTAAGTTATTTCAGAGGTGAAGACAATGAGATGGAAAGAACAGATTTTAGACTTAACTCCTTATCAGCCCGGGAAATCGATTGATGCGGTGAGACGGGAATACGGGCTTGAGAAGATAGTTAAACTTGCATCGAACGAAAATCCTTTTGGCTGTTCGAAAAAAGTAATAGAAACGATTAAGGAGTTCAGTACTTCTTTGGCTATTTATCCGGACGGATATGCAACCGATCTGAGAAATGCCATGGCCGATTTCTTGAAGATGAAGCCGACCCAGTTAATTTTCGGTAATGGTTCGGACAACTTAATTCAAATGATTTCCCGTGCCCTCCTGAAGCCCGGCTATAATACAGTCATGTCGGCCCATACTTTTTCCCAGTACAGCCACAATGCGATCATTGAAGGCGCCGAAATAAGGGAAGTTCCGGACATCGACGGGGCACATGATCTTGAAGGAATGCTTGAGGCAATTGACGAAAAGACAAGCATTGTCTGGGTATGCAGTCCAAATAATCCGACAGGGAAATATATTTCAGGGGATGACCTCATATCGTTTTTAGATCGGGTGCCGAAGGAGACATTGGTAGTACTCGATGAGGCCTATAAAGAATATGTAGTTGCCGAAGATTATTTTGATGCGCTTGAACTTGTAGAAAAATATGAAAATTTAATTACATTAAGGACTTTCTCAAAAATTTACGGCCTGGCATCTTTAAGGGTTGGATACGGAATCAGCAATGAAAAAGTGATCCGTGCCCTTGAACCGGTCCGGGAGCCTTTTAATGTGAACGCATTGGCCCAAAAGGCAGTTATTGCCGCTATTTCTGATCAGGAGTTTATTGAAGAATGCAGACAGAAAAACCGTGAAGGACTTGAGCAGTATTATCAATTTTGCCGGGAGCATAATTTATCCTACTATCCTTCACAGGGGAACTTTGTTTTGATTAATTTCCGGGTGGATGCCGATGAAGTATTCCAATATTTGCTTGAAAGAGGTTATATTGTGCGTTCCGGAAAAGCGCTCGGCTTCCCGACCTCCATTCGGGTAACAGTGGGTTCCAGGGAAGAAAATGCAGGTGTTATCGAACAAATGAAAGCATTCTTATCCCGTTCCTGAGAGCAGAGCCCGTTTTACAGAAAATCCGGTAATTTTCCATCTGAATCAAATGAGTATATTTCCGGAAAAAATTAAGATTTGCAGGAAAGTCATTTTTCAGCGGTATGAATCGAGCCGGTCACTTTGCTCTAAACCCGTTGAATAAAAGGGGAGTGAACCGGCATTCAGACGTAACAGTTCTTTCGTGGACAGTTTTGTTAAAGTTCGTTTTACAGAAGCCCCCCTCCTTTTGCTGATTAAGGCGGGGTTTCCTGTTTATTCTGTTGATTCTTTTGATATACCATCTAACAGAGGAATGGACATCTGTACTGTAAAAAATTTAATAAGAATCTATATATCATAAAAATAGGAAAGAGGCTGGTGACCCTTGGAAGGACGTGTATTTATTATAGGGCTTGGTCTTATTGGGGGTTCATTGGCCCTGTGTATTAAGAAGGCGCACCCTGATGCGGAAATTGTCGGCTATGACGTAAATGAAGAACAATGCCGTCTGGCCGGGATGCTTTCCGTAATTGATTCAAAGGCGGAAACAATCCGGCAAGGTGCTGAAGGAGCCGATTTAATCTTAATTGCGACCCCCGTTAAAGAAACGGAAAATATTATTGATATCTTGGCAGATACAAAGCTTAAGGATAATGTAATTATCTCTGATACAGGAAGTACAAAAGAAAAAATAGTCGAGAAAGCGGCTGTTTTACAGGAAAAGGGTATAACTTTTATTGGCGGCCATCCGATGGCCGGTTCACATAAGAGCGGCGTGATGGCTGCTAAAGAAATTCTTTTTGAAAATGCTTTTTATCTGTTGACGCCGGAGTCCGGGACAGATACAGCAAAGGTGCAACAATTAAAAGAATGGCTGAAAGGAACGAGGGCAAAATTTTTGACTCTTTCTCCCGCGGAGCATGATTATTTAACGGGAGTGATCAGCCATTTTCCCCATGTTATCGCTGCATCACTCGTTCATCAGGCTGAGCAGACAAGCAGAGAGCAGAGCCTGGTAACAAGACTGGCTGCCGGCGGCTTCAGGGATATTACAAGAATTGCTTCCAGCAGTCCTGAAATGTGGACGGATATTCTTCTTCATAACAAGGAAGTTCTGCTTTCATTGTTGGAACGCTGGCAAGGGGAAATGGAAAAAGTCAAGACAATGCTTGTCAATGAGAGCGGAGATGAAATTTACCGGTATTTTTACGATGCGAAGCAATACCGTGATGAAATGCCGGCAAGGGAAAAGGGAGCGATTCCGGCTTTTTACGACCTGTTTGTCGATATACCGGACTATCCGGGAAGTATTTCCGAGGTTACGGGTCATTTAGCCAAGGAAAAAATAAGTTTGACAAATATCCGCATTCGCGAAACACGGGAAGAATTGCATGGAGTCCTTGTAATCAGTTTTCAAACCGAAGAAGACAGGCAGCGCGCAAACGAATGTATTCGCCGCAACACAAATTTCGAAACTTCTTTCGGGTTATAAGCAGTTTTCAGATCGATTTTTAATCAGAAAGAAAGTTTGTGTTTTAAAAGGAGATAATTATGAAAACCATTCAATTGCAAACAGGCATGAAAAGTTTGAAGGGAGAAATTATTATTCCCGGTGATAAATCCATATCTCACCGTTCCGTTATGTTTGGAGCCATTTCCCGGGGCAAGACGACCATTTCAAACTTTCTTCCGGGGGAAGATTGTTTAAGTACTATTGCTTGTTTTCGGGCATTGGGGGTAGATATTAATATGGACGACCCCGACAAAGTAGTCATCAACGGCAAAGGATTTGAAGGTCTTAAAGAACCTGAGGAAGTCCTGGATGTAGGCAATTCAGGGACAACCATCCGGCTGATGATGGGGATTCTTTCAGGCCGGCCGTTTTTTTCTGTCATTAAGGGAGATGTCTCGATAGGAAAACGTCCGATGACAAGAGTTACAAAGCCTCTTTCGCAAATGGGGGCAATCATTGACGGCAGGGAAAAGGGTGAATTCACTCCTCTTGCCATTCGCGGAGGAAACCTGAAAGGAATCGAATACACCCTGCCTGTTGCAAGCGCCCAGGTGAAATCCTCCATTTTGTTTGCCGGCCTTCAGGCGGAAGGTGTAACGACTATTTATGAACCGTCAAAAACAAGAGATCATACGGAACGAATGATTCGGCAATTTGGCGGGGAGGTCACCAGCGACGGGCTTGTTGTTTCTGTAAAAGGCGGTCAAAATTTGCACGGAACGGATGTTTATGTCCCCGGTGATATTTCTTCGGCGGCTTTTTTCCTTGTTGCGGGGGCTGTTCTTCCGGACAGTGAGCTAATCCTGAAAAATGTAGGCTTAAACCCGACACGAACAGGCATTATTGATGTAATGAAAGAAATGGGCGCGGATATGGAGATCATCAATCAACGCGGAGATGAGTTTGAGCCGATAGGAGATATCATCATCCGTACATCCTCTTTAAAAAGCACTGAGATAGAGGGTGACATGATTCCCAGACTAATTGATGAGATACCGGTGATTGCATTATTGGCAACACAGGCCGAGGGAACGACGGTCATTCGTGATGCTGAGGAATTAAAGGTTAAGGAGACAAACCGTATTGATACGGTTGTGAATGAACTTCGCAAACTTGGGGCAAATATCGAGGCAACGGATGATGGAATGATCATCCGCGGACGGACCTCCTTGACAGGGGGAACGGTCAGCAGCCACGGGGATCACCGGATTGGAATGATGCTTGCCATTGCGGCATTATTGGCGAAGGAACCGGTATATTTGGAAAACCCGGATGCCATATCCATTTCATACCCGGAGTTTTTCACCCATCTGCAAAGTGTTATTGAATAAGCCAAGAAAACCTGCAGGACTTGCCCGTGGGTAGTCAGTAAAAATTAATGGACATTCTTCAGAAGCTGCAAAAATCGTCATATGTTGGTTCCGCCATTTATGTATTGGCATGAACAGAAAGCATTTTATTAGATGGATGCAAATCGATGATAAAGGAAGTATGTATTTAAGGTGATAAGCTGCAAGTTTTTTGCAGCTTTTTCATTTGCCTTATTGAGAGATAAAAGCGGTTGTTTTCATTCATATGGATTAGAAAGGAAGCAGGATTGGGATGGCGGTTATTTTTGTAATGGTTATGGGATTGAGGAACAGCCAAGTTTGCGAGATAGGAATCACACTAGGCTCCCGGCATCGAATTCCGAAATAGCCTAAGCATAAAACCACATTTTTTTGCATAGTTTGTCATTAGCCCTGTTTCCCTGTTTCCAAAAGAACTATCTTTTTAAAAGTTTGCTGACAAAAAATTGAAACACAAATGAAAGCTTAAGATTTAGTATTGATTTTTATGGTATTCAGATGTGTTGTTTTTAAATGAACGGTTTAAGCGGACAAAATGACCTTGAAAAAAGATCAAAATGTCCTCATGAACGTTTTTAGCGGACAAAATGACTTTGAAAAAAGATCAAAATGTCCTCATGAACGGTTTAAGGGGACAAAATGACTATGAAAAAAGATCAAAATGTCCTCATGAACGTGTTTAGAGGACAAAATGACTTTGAAAAAAGATCAAAATGTCCTTATGAACGGTTTAAGGGGACAAAATGACTTTGAAAATGGTTCAAAATGTCTTCATGAACGGTTTAAGGGGACAAAATGACCTTGAAAATGGTTCAAAATGTCTTCATGAACGGTTTAAGGGGACAAAATGACTTTGAAAAAAGTTCAAAATGTCTTCATGAAGGGTTAAGGAGAGAAGTTGTCTCCAGAAAGCGCTTAAAATGTCCCCTTGAACAGTTTAAGAGGACGACAAACTGATTGATAAAAGCGATCTAGATGTCTCCATGAGCACTTTATCAGAACATTTTGGGTTAAACGTACGTTGAATCTTATACACCAATACTTTAGCTTATAGATGCTTTCGCCATGTTCCTTGCACCATTGAACCCGGGTCATACCACTGGCTTTAAAATCAGCAATACGACGTTCCCATTCTTCCCGTAATTCTTCTCGAGTCATAAAAAACCTCCCCAAATAACAGTGCTGAGGAGATTATCACAAAAATATTGCGAAATGACCATGTGGGGAAAGTTTGACGCTTACGTTTTTCCCGGACTCAGATGTTATCAATTAGATTGAAGAATCCAAACGATCACTTTATCATAAACATAGACTCGCCCGCATATTTCTGAAATACCTGAAACCATGAAGCGGGATGACTGCCGGCAAGTCCCCGGGGCCCGGGCCGCAAGCTTTTTAACGGCCGGGATTATTCTTGTATGGTGGATGAAACTGTTCATTATGCAGGCGGTTTCTTCAAAATTTCCAATCATTTGAAAAAATATCCAGTATTAAAATATTTCATGTTAGAAAGGAAATATATATGGAAAAGGTCGAAAAAATTATCTCACTTTTAGAAAATGGCAGACATAAGGAAGCTATGAAAAGCTATAAATTTATTTTACACAGCGGCTCGAGTGAGGAAAGGTTTGTACTCGGTGAGGAACTTCTCCGCCGCGGATTCCTGGAAGAGGCAAAGGCATTATTCGAAAAACTACTGCAGATTTATCCGGAAGAAGGAGAACTCCGCGTTTTATATGCGGAAGCCTGTCTGGAACTTGGCGAAGAGGACCGGGCGATGTTGATTTTGAACGAAATTCATGAGGAAGATCCGGCGTTTCCCCAGGCTTTACTGTTATTGGCTGACTTATATCAGATGCAGGGACTCTATGAAGTCAGCGAACATAAGTTATTAAAAGCAAAAGAAATTTTGCCGGATGAAGTTCTGATCGATTTTGCCCTTGGCGAATTGTATCTGGAAGAAGGTAAATTTATTGAAGCCATAAAATCTTACAACAAAGTAATTGAAAAAGAAACGGAAATAGCCGGGGTCAATATACATCAAAGATTGGGCGATGCGTACAGCGCAGGGGGAAGCTTTGAAGAAGCTGTTTTTCATTATGAAAAGGCTTTGGACGAGCGCCTCGAAATAAATACTCTTTTTAACTACGGACTGACAGCCTTCCAAGCCGGAATGAACAGAAAAGCAATTGAAAAATTTACGGAAGTGATGGAACTGGATCCTGAATATCATTCGTTGTATCTGTATCTGGCCCTGTCCCATGAGAAGGAAGGAGAATTGGAAAAAGGCTTTGAAACAGTTCTTCAGGGAATCAAATATGATGAATTTAATAAGGATTTATTTTTCTGCGGCGGAAGAATTGCTGCAAAGCTCGGCAAAGATGAAAAAGGAATTGAACTGTTGCAAAAGGCGCTTGAACTGGATCCTGAATTTATAGAGGCTGCTTTATTGTTGTCTAAATTTTATCTGAAAAGGGAATACTATCATGATGTTCTGGCACTTCTTCAGGGAATGAGGGATTACGGCATTGAGGAACCGCAATTCTTGTGGGATGAAGCTGCCGCACTTTGGCACCTTGAGGAATATTCACAAGCATTAAACAAATATGAAGAGGCATATACTTATTTTAAGAATGATCCAAACTTCCTCACTGAGTATGGTTATTTATTGATGGAAGAAGGAAAACGGGAGAAAGCCGCCGAATTATTTACTAAAGTTCTCGAAAAGGATCCAAGCAATGAAAGCATTCAGGACGTTTTAGAGAGGCTTACGGATGACCTTGTCTGAGATTAAATGAGGTCGAAACCGGAAAAAATTCGTCATTCATTTACTAACATTGCAGTGCACAGAGGAGGGATAAACGGTGAAAACCCCTGTTTCTGTTGATGAAAAAAAAGAGTTTATCCGCTGGTTCCTTAATCATTATCAATTAAAGCGCCGGGAATGTGTTTGGATTTTAAACTATCTGATGAGCCATGATCAACTGATGGAGAAGGTGCATTTTGTTGAACAGGCCCAGTATTGTCCGCGAGGGTTAGTTATGTCCACACATTGTGTTGATGAAGTACCTTTCCGTTTTTATAAGGCAAATGTCATGACAACAGATGCGGAAAAATCTTTTCATGATATTCGCTTAAACCGGGAGGAAGAAATATATATTCAATTGAATTTTCATGCTTCTAATCAAGTTCATCAATATGCTGCCGTGCTTGAGGAAAACCCGTACCTGCCAAAAAGCTTGCGGGAAAATGAAAAGGATCGCCTCCTTGCCGAAAAAATTCTGTCTTCAAGCATCCGGGAATTTCAACGGAACAAGCTTTTGAAACTAATTGACGAGGCCCTTGATCAAGGGGATAAAGAGGCTTTTTACCGATTAACGGAACAATTGGAAAAACTGGATAATAATGTTCAATCAACATAGCTTGCTTTACAGCAGGCTTTTGTTTTAGGTTCTTTAAAATATTGTATTTCCTTCTGATTATCAGCTCATGTCATTTGTGGGGCACAGGAGCTGATAATCATTATGGAAATTGAAAGGGACAACCCTGAGCTGGGAAATGGCTTATTTTCTCAATAATTTTCTGAATTATATAAAAAATAAGGGTGATCTTATGCAATGGGGTTTAAAGGATATGGAAAAAATTAAACAATCGCTGGAGTACATTGATACGGCTGTTTTGCCTCTGTTACCCGTTTCTTTCAGGGAAGAAATGGGACAGGCCGGAGTCAT
This sequence comes from Robertmurraya sp., assembly GCA_025451895.1. Taxonomy (GTDB): domain Bacteria; phylum Bacillota; class Bacilli; order Bacillales; family Cytobacillaceae; genus CALKIU01. The sequence goes on along the minus strand of JANWJP010000086.1, from coordinate 2,636 downwards.
GACCGAGTTTATTAGTCTTCTTGCTCTTCGTCTTGAAAGAATGTACCGGGGGAGAATTTTGCTTTTGCCGGGTTTTTCGTATTTAAAAGAAAGAGATGCCCAATCTTTGTTTAATGAAATACGCCAATGGGAGGAAGAATTGATTAGGGAAGGATTTAAACATGTATTTTTTTTAACTTCAGATCCTGTCTGGCGGATGAGAGAAAAAGAATTAACAGGTTCTATCATTTGGATTCCGGCTTTGGCTCTTCAAAAGTTCAATGAAACCGAACAACGTTCTATTCTTGAAGATCAGGCAAAACAATTATCTCCTTTATTCTTGGAAAAATGGCAATAATTCTTCGCATTAATTCCCGGAATTTCATAGAAGAATGTAAAAATATTTCCAATAATCACCAATCATTTATATTGACCCTGGAAAAATCTTGTAATACCATAAAAATGTCATAGTTTTTATATTCGTAATATTCTATCAACCTTTTCTTTATTTTATATGAGGGGGGAGGATTATGAGTAAAAAAGATATTACGAGGCGCCAGTTTCTCAATTATACACTGACCGGGGTAGGAGGGTTTATGGCATCTGCCATTTCTTTGCCTATGCTGCGCTTTGCGGTTGATCCGGTGTTGCAGACAAAGGAAGATTCTGATTATGTAGTAACCGATAAAAAGATTGCCGACATTACGAATGAACCGGTCAGAGTAGACTTCGCTTTTGAACAAAAAGACGGCTGGTACAAATCCAACGTGACTAACACTGCCTGGGTATTTAAAGATGAAAACGGTAAGATTGTCGCTTTATCCCCTGTTTGTACGCATTTAGGTTGTATGGTCGATTGGAATACGAATAAAAAACATCCTGAACAGTTCTATTGCCCATGTCATGACGGACTGTATAAAAAAGACGGGACAAATGTTGAAGGAACACCTCCGACAAGACCGCTTGATGTCTATCCGTACAAGGAAGTTGACGGCTACCTGGCGTTGGGTAAAGCCAAGCCGCGAGGGGAGGCTTAAAAGATGTTAAACCGTATTTATAACTGGGTGGATGAACGTTTAGATATAACTCCGTTGTGGCGCGATATTGCAGACCACGAAGTACCGGAACATGTGAATCCGGCCCACCATTTTTCTGCTTTCGTATATTGTTTTGGGGGACTTACTTTCTTTATTGTTGTTATTCAAATCCTTTCCGGAATGTTTCTGACTATGTATTATGTTCCCGATATTGAGAATGCCTGGCAATCCGTATATTATTTGCAGAATGAAGTGGCATTCGGAAAAATTATCAGAGGAATGCATCACTGGGGTGCGAGTCTTGTCATCGTAATGATGTTTCTTCATACTTTGCGCGTCTTTTTCCAGGGAGCATATAAGAAGCCGCGCGAGTTAAACTGGATCGTCGGAGTACTGATATTTTTTGTAATGCTTGGTTTGGGATTGACAGGCTATTTGCTTCCATGGGATATGAAAGCGCTCTTTGCCACTAAAGTTACAATTAATATTATTGAGTCTGTACCTTTTATAGGTGAGTATTTGAAGGTTTTGATTGCCGGTGATTCGGAGGTTGTCGGTGCACAAACGATTACGAGATTTTTTGCCATCCATGTCTTTTTCCTGCCTGCGGCATTGCTTGGATTGATTGCAGCCCATTTTATCATGATCCGAAGACAGGGTATTTCCGGGCCGCTGTAAGAAGAAAAGTCGAAAGATTCGGATGATTATAAGGAGGCGTTGCTTCATGCACAGAGGGAAAGGCATGAAGTTTGTCGGAGACTCACGGGTTCCCGCAAGCAATCGCATGCCAAATGTTCCAAAGGATTATTCGGAATATCCCGGGAAAACAGAGGCTTTTTGGCCGAATTTCTTACTGAAGGAATGGCTGGTAGGGGCAGTATTTCTAGTCGGATTTTTAATTTTGACAGTGTCCGCAGATCCGCCGCTTGAAAAGATTGCCGATCCAAGCGATACAGAATATATCCCAATGCCTGACTGGTACTTTCTATTTTTATATCAATTATTAAAATACTCCTATGCTTCGAATCAATATATCATTTTCGGTACGCTGATTATTCCTGGACTGGCTTTCGGTGCTTTGCTGCTCGCTCCGTTCCTGGATCGGGGACCGGAACGACGCCCGTCGAAACGGCCGCTGGCCACGGGATTTATGCTGCTTGCTTTGGCTGCAATTACATATTTAACATGGGAGGCTTACGTAGGTCACGACTGGGAAGCAGCAAAGCTTCAGGGGCAAATTCCCGATACGGCGGTGGACACGGAAACGGAAGGATATAAAATTGCTGAGGCGAACGGGTGTATAAGCTGTCACGGTGGAGGACTTGAAGGCAGCGGGACACCTCCTGCTTTGATCGGAACCGGTTTGACAGCGGAAGAAATTGCGGATATTGCTAAAAATGGTGTCGGGGAAATGCCGGCAGGATTATTTAGCGGTACGGATGAAGAATTGGAAAAAATGTCAGAGTATCTGGCGAGTTTGAAAAAAGAGTAGAATTAAAAGGCTGACTTTCCAGGTCAGTCTTTTTTGCGGTTTCCGGAAATTCTGATAAAATGAAAAAATATAAGAGAAAGCGAGGTGCAGCCGGTGAAATGGCTTTATCCGGTTTTAGGGAATCGTTC
>JANWJP010000085.1 GCA_025451895.1 Robertmurraya sp. | reverse complement strand
TATGAATATTTCAGGAGAGTTATAGTTTTAGGAATTTGGCAGCATGGCATAATTTTTTCAATTGTCACCCTTTTTATATGGATATTTATCATTTTTTGTCGAATTGATAGTAAATTTGGTCAATTAACGTTAAAATATTTAGAGATACCTATAAGGGGCTTAATGATATATGGTTAAAACACTTGATGTTAAAACGCTTGACAGGATATTGGACCGAATGATCAAAACTGTGAGCAACAGCAAGAACGAAATTTTCCGCATTGGCGAGAAGTGCCGCAAAGATTATGAAACACTGTCCCAGGAGCTGAGGGATTTACGAATCATGGTTGCGAAAATAATTGAAGAAGGGGACAGGCTGGAGCAGCAGGCCCGTGCCGCACGCAACCATTTGTCAGCGGTAAGCAGGAATTTTAATCAGTATACAGAGGAACAGGTTAAGAAAGCTTATGAAAACGCGCATCAGCTTCAAATGGACTATATAATGAACCGCGAGATGGAAAAACAGCTTCGCACCCGCCGTGATGAGCTTGAGCGGAGACTGCAGGGGCTGCATGACACCATTGCGCGTTCAGAGCATCTTGTCGTGCAGACCACTTTCGTTTTGAATTATTTAACCAGTGATTTAAAGCAGGTCGGTGAGGCTCTAGAGGATGCCAAGCTTAAACAGGATTTCAGCGTGAAAATCATTACTGCCCAGGAAGAAGAGCGGAGAAGGCTGTCGCGGGAAATTCATGACGGCCCGGCACAAATGCTGGCGAATGTTATGATGCGTTCTGATTTGATTGAAAGGCTGTTCAAAGAATACGGTGCAGAGGAAGCGCTTAAAGAAGTCCGCTCGTTGAGAAAAATGGTCAGGGATGCTTTATATGAAGTGCGCCGAATCATCTACGATTTACGCCCTATGGCTCTCGATGATTTAGGCCTGTCGCCGACGCTTAAAAAATATTTGCAGACCATTGAAGATTACTATCAGACCGCCAGAATTACCTATCGTTTTTTTGGCGATGAAAGAAGGCTTGATTCAAAATGTGAAGTCTCTTTGTTCCGGCTTGTTCAGGAGGCTGTGCAGAATGCTCTTAAACATGCAGACGCCGATGAAATCCTTGTCAAGGTCGAAATGAAAAAAGACCTTTGCACGATCATTGTCAAGGATGACGGCCGGGGCTTCGATATGAATCAAAATATGGAGAAGTCCTTTGGAATTTTAGGAATGCGGGAAAGAGTCGAGCTTTTAAACGGGACCATTTCCATAGATTCAAAACCGGGTGCGGGGACTACAGTCTTGATTCAAGTACCTATTCTTACAAGAAACTAGAAATATAAAGAAATAAGAGGCATGGGGAGGCGAAAAGATGACTACTAAGATTGTCATAATTGACGACCATCAATTGTTCAGAGAAGGGGTTAAGCGCATTTTGGATTTTGAGAAATCCTTTGAGGTTGTAGCAGAGGGGGAAGATGGCACCGACGCTGTCCGTCTGGTGGAAGAGCATAAACCGGATGTTGTAATTATGGATATCAACATGCCGAATATGAACGGTGTGGAGGCCACTGCTCATCTTATTGAAAAATTTCCCGGAATCCGTGTCATCATTTTATCCATCCATGATGATGAAAACTACGTACAGCACGCTTTAAAAACAGGGGCATGCGGCTACTTGCTGAAGGAAATGGATGCAGATGCTTTAATTGAAGCGGTCAAGGTCGTCGCTGCGGGCGGTTGTTACCTGCACCCGAAAGTAACTCATAATCTGGTCAGGGAATATCGCCGGTTGGCTCTTGAGGGTACAGGAGGCAGTTCCGGATACAGTGCGCCGATGGAAGTGCGCCGTCCGTTGCATTTACTGACACGCCGTGAATGTGAAGTTCTTCAGCTTCTGGCAGACGGAAAAAGCAACCGCGGGATAGGTGACGCTCTGTATATCAGTGAAAAAACAGTCAAAAACCATGTAAGCAACATTTTGCAAAAAATGAATGTGAATGATCGTACACAGGCTGTTGTTGTTGCCATCAAAAACGGCTGGGTCGAAGTTCGCTAATGCAGCAAGCCGGCTGTCGCAAGCCAGGTACGTGCTTTAATACTGCCGGTTTGCTGTTGAATTAAGAGTAATTTTCTTTCATTTCATACGGGCAATAGGGGAAATATAGCCATAAATGATAGAATACTGTCAAAGTTAGGAATATTTAATTTCAACTCCGTTTGCACCTGTGGTCCATGTATTTGTATTGCTCGGTCACATACAACTGTGCAAAAGTCCGGTCCGGGCTGTTATAAAATGAAAACGGTTTACTTAAATTCTGTTCTGAGTGCAGCCGGGGTATGATTACAATTGAATAATTATGTTCGGACCGATTTCTATTTTAACAAAATGACTACATAACTGATTTGAATAGTAAAAATTTTTCAAAAGCTGTCGTTTGCCGGCAGCTTTTTCTGTTGGAATAAAAAGAGGAATTTCACCTCCCTGGCCCTTTTCCGGTAACAAAAGGCCGGCAAAAATAAGTTGTACAGGCAAAACTTTTCCGCCTGTGTTCTGTTCTTTTGAACTGTGTGGAAACTGCATCCGCTCAGGCCTTTAGCCATCAATTTGTCCGTCTTTTTTTAACCAAAAGCCGTTTTCCCCGGAGCTGCTCAAAACACTCCTATGTCCTGCTTATAGTACCACCTGATTTTTGTGCCAATCGTCATAAAATTAATACAAATAACCGCAATACAATAATGCAATTTTGGTCACTTTCATATAAAATAAAAATAATGAAGATTTTTGTGAAATAATGATTAAGGATGGTAGCCAGAAATGAAAACAGCAGTTGTAACGGACAGTACATCATATATTCCGCCGGACCTGCGGGAAAAACTCAATATTCATATGATTCCGCTCAGCGTCAACTTTGGTAATGAAACCTATGAAGAGGAAACAGAACTGACAGTTGACGAATTTTTTGAAATGGTGAAAACGAAGGAACTGCCGACCACTTCCCAGCCTTCTGTGGGCCGGTTTGTTGAACTCTTTGAAAAACTCAGCAAAGACTATGACGCCGTAATCAGTATTCACCTTTCGAGCGGCATCAGCGGAACCTTTCAGGGTGCGGGAACGGCAGGCAGCATGGTGGAAGGGATTAAAGTTTATCCCTTTGATTCGGAAATCAGCTGCATGATGCAGGGGTTCTATGTCATTGAGGCGGCAAAATTGGCGCAACAAGGGAAGTCCCCTGAAGAAATACTCGAACGGTTAAACGAAATGAAGCAATCATTGCGGGCTTATTTCCTCGTTGATGATCTTTCCCATTTGCAGCGGGGCGGCCGTCTCTCAGGCGCGCAGGCGATGATCGGAAGCCTTCTTCAGGTCAAACCAATCCTTCATTTTGTCGATACATTCATCGTGCCGTTCGAAAAAATCCGCACAAAAAAGCGTGCCAAAAACCGCATAGTTGAACTCCTTGAGAATGATGCCAAAAGCGGCGACAGTTACCAGGCCGTCATCATTCATGCCAACCGTGAAGAAGAAGCCCTCGAATGGAAGGCGGAGCTTGAAGAAAAATTCCCGAATGTTGAATTCATGCTCAGCTACTTCGGCCCTGTTATTGCCACCCATCTGGGCGAAGGTGCTCTCGGCCTAGGCTGGGTCAAAAAATAAACTCCTTTTATCAAAAATGCCATTCCGTCATTCGCACTGAATGGCATTTTTCCCCAAAACTTTCCCCCAAGAGGTGAATCACTGTGAAATTCGCTGTTATTGAAGAAAAACTGATCCCGGAACCTTTTTTGACTGTGAAGCAAACAACCTTTCCCATCTCATCCCTGGACCATTTTTACGAACAACTTCCCTTCAACCCGCAATTCACTCCCAATCCCGCCCTGAAAAACTATCTCACCGGCAAACAACTACTCCTTGACGAACTGCCTTTCTCCATGGAAGAACTCTATACTCATTATGAAAATGGTTTCCTGATATTCCGTAAAGGCATTGTTTTTGAAAAAAAATCAGCCAAATGCCGGCGGTGCGGCAACACGGACCAAAGATACTTTGCCTCCTTTTATTGCTCCCGCTGCCGGGAAGTTTGCACGTATTGCAGGAAATGCCTCATGATGGGGCGGGTCAGCACATGCACTCCCCTCCTCAGTTGGGCGGCAGAACCTCCTCTATCCCAAATGGAAACACTCTCTGATAATGAGTGCCATCCCGCATCCCTCATTTGGGAGGGAACCCTGTCTCCCGGTCAGGAAACCGCCTCATCCAGGGTCGCGGAAGCAATCGGCAACAATCAGGATCTTCTGGTTTGGGCAGTATGTGGGGCCGGAAAGACCGAGGTTCTTTTTGCAGGCATTGAACGGGCCTTAAAAGAGAATAAACGGCTCTGCATCGCCACTCCACGGACAGATGTCGTTCTCGAACTGACACCGAGACTCAGAAAAGTTTTCCCCGGCATAACAACGGCTTCCCTGTACGGCGGCTCAGAGGAACGCCATACATACGCTCCGTTGACCATTTCCACCACCCACCAGCTTCTCCGCTTTTACAAAGCCTTTGACACAATCATTTTAGACGAGGTCGACGCTTTTCCGTATTCCGTTGATGAAACGCTGCAATATGCGGTAAGAAACGCCCGCAAAGATAGTTCGGCCATGATTTATTTGACGGCAACCCCGGACCGGAAGTGGCAGCGCGAATGCCGGACCGGGAAAAGGGCCTTTGTCACCATTCCTGCCCGTTACCACCGCCATCCGCTCCCTGTGCCCCGTTTCGTCTGGTGCGGCAATTGGCAAAAGCTTCTCAGGAAAAACCAGCTTCCGGCCAATGTGTTGCAATGGTTGAAAGAACGCCTTGCTTCAGATAAACAAGCTCTTCTCTTTGTTCCAAAAATTGCTTTGTTTGAAAAAATCCTTCTCATTCTCCGCAGCCTGCATCCCGACATTGAAACGGTTTACGCCGAAGATCCGGAGCGGAAGGAAAAGGTACAAAAAATGCGTGACAAAAAGATTCCCCTTCTTGTGACGACAACAATCCTGGAGCGGGGCGTGACATTTCCCAATCTTGATGTTGCCGTTCTCGGTGCAGAGGATCATATTTTTACGGAAAGCGCCCTGGTGCAAATTGCCGGCCGTGTCGGCAGAAGCGCCCAATATCCAAAAGGAGACATCATCTTCTTTCATTACGGCAGAACGGAGGCTATGGTCCGGGCCCGCAAACAAATTGTGTCCATGAATAGGGAAGCGGAGGAAGAGGGGCTAATCGACGTGGACTAAAGCGCAAGTAATGCGCCGGTTACTCCCGGCTTTCACGCCAAGTTCTTCAAAATCTCAATTGTCCACATCCAAAGTAGTTCAATACCCATAAGAAAGGAGCAGTATCGTGAGTGGAATTTGTTTATATTGCGGCAACGAATGGATTCCTCCAGTAAGTTGGTCTTCCTTTTTTACCGTTGATCTCCCATCTTATTTATGTCCGGAATGCGAGGCCCTTCTTGAGCCGGTTTCAGGAATGACGTGCAAAATTTGCAGCCGGCCGCTGGAGAAGTTGGATGCGCAGTTTATTGCCGGTGACTGCTGCACCGATTGCAAACGGTGGGAGGAAGACCCGGAGTGGCGGGGTCTGTGGCAGGAAAATCACTCTTTATACGTGTATAACGAGTTTTTAAAAGAAATAATCAGTCTGTTTAAATTTCGCGGTGATTATTGCATTGCAAAGGCTTTTTCCGGACAAATTGCCCGGGTTGCAAAGAAAATGGATTATGATTTGATGGTACCGGTGCCCTTAAGTAAGGAGCGTCAGTATGAGCGGGGATTCAATCAGTCTGAAGCTTTGCTCATCGAAGCGGGGCTTAAACCGTTCCATGCCCTGGACAGACTCCACGGCGAAAAGCAGTCAAAAAAATCCCGCCGGGAACGGATTCATCTCAATCAAGTTTTTCAAGTTAAAGCAGAGGCGAATATACGAGGCAAAAAGATTTTGTTAGTCGACGATATTTATACAACGGGTTCCACGCTGCGCCATGCGGCCAAGGTGCTCATCGGGGCGGGGGCAAAATCAGTGTCATCCCTGACGCTGGCAAGAGGGTAGCCGGATGCATCTGCAAAGAAAAAATCGCTGTTGCTTATCCCGGTACATTCCCCGGTTTTAGGTTTTATCAGAAAAGTGATAATCGCTGTTTATTGAATTTCGCGCAAAATCCTGGTTTCTGTGCAGCGTTAAAGTCGAAGAAAACGCTTTTTTCCTTTTAATTGTCACAGCCATTTTCTGCAAGAATCGTTATAATGAAAGAAAGGGGACGCAAAAGAGGTGAGTTGACATGGCAGAGCTGGCAAATTGTGCCAATTGTGGTGCAGTGTTTGTGAAACATCAATTCCGCAATATTTGTGACAAGTGCTGGAAGGAAGAAGAAGCAGCTTTTGACAAAGTCCGCGATTTTATCCGCAAACGGGAAAACCGGACCGCTTCCATGAAAGAAATCAGTGAAGGAACCGGCGTTTCGGAAGTTTTGATCCTCAAATTTATTAAAAAGGGCCGTTTGAATATTGCGCGGATGCCAAATGTAGGGTATCCCTGTGAAGGTTGCGGAAAAAAGATTCAATCCGGACGGCTCTGTCAAACATGTGCAGGCAAACTGCATCAGGATTTGGAGATGCTAAGAGAAGAAGAACGAAAAAAGGACAGAAAAGACACATATTACGCTATTCATAAAAGGTATAAAAGCAGTGAATGACATCCGTATGCAAAAAGTACGGGTGTTTTATTTTTGTTATCTTTGAATGGGGGCACACAATGTTGTCACTAAAGCTTTTGTCGGGCACCTGACAAGTTCCCCGCTTTTTTTCGCAATTTTTAACCTCTGTTTGTCTCATATCAAACCGTGTGAAAAGAAATTTTAAAATTTATTTTTAAAAAACTCATGGGATAGACGATAATAAAAATGAAAAGATTGTTTCGTACCGAAAGAAGGGATGTAAATGAAAATAAATAATTTTGGTCCCCGTGGAATTAATCCTTATCAACAGCAACAGTATAATAGGGTTCAACAACAGGAGCAAACTGCCAGAAATAAAGCGGATAAGGTGGAAATTTCCACAGCTGCAAAGGATCTTCAACAGCTTTCAACCGTTGAAAAGGAACGGGCGGCAAAGGTAAATAAAATAAAAAGCGAAATAGACAACGGCACTTATAAAATTGATTCCAGACAAATAGCCGAAAAAATTTTGCAGCACTATAAATCCATGTGCAAATAATGTTCCCCGCCAACATAAATATTTCCGGCTGATCCATCCCTGAACGGCAATGGGATGGATTTTCCTTCTATTAAAAAGCAACAGGTTCGTGATTTTGTATGCAAAAGGTTTTTCTATTGAAAATGGTTTGCCGATATCCTCCAATCCCGCCTTTAATGATTCATTCATTTTATTTCAAAAATCGTACATGCCATCATCGGCCGGATTCTATTTATCAATCAAACTATCAAACTTGTAAAAATAGCCTTTAAGAAAGGGGGCAACAGAAATGCAAATTCATAATGAGACAACGGTTTCGGCAATGAATACAAGTGAACAGACATTTCTTCTGAGAGCAGGCGAACAGCTTTACGGGATTGTGAAAGAAAGGTTTGCCGGAAATGAAGCCCTCCTTCGCTTAAAGGGACATGAAATCCACGTGAAATTTGAAGGCAGCCTTCCTTCCGAAGAAAGAGTGCTGCTCATGGTGACGGATATGAGCAAAGAACTTCCCGTTGTCAAAGAAATAAAGGCCGCTGTTGCTGAAGAACCTGCCAGCCCGCCGCCGCAGCTGCAAATTCCCCGCGGTGTAAAAGGAGATCTCCGCAAGGCGGTTGAGATTTTAGTGGCCAAGGGAGTTCCGGTTTCGAAAAATACGCTCCGGGAGTTGGCCATTTTTTTCGAAAAAAGTGGAGGAACTACCGCGGAAAAGCTGGAAACGATAGAGGCGCTGGCCAAAAAAGGCCTGGAATTGACACCGGTGCAAATTCAAGCGGTTCACAAGGCCCTCCATGATTCGTCTTTGAAAAATGATTTGACGGAATTGCTTAAGGAACTTATCCGGGAGAAGCCTTGGTCTTTTCACCTTCCCGACAGCGGGCCCGTTCTTAAAGCAACGGGGGATCATCCCGAGGCGGCGGGGCCGGGTGCCCCTGCGTCCAATATCGATTTGCTCTTGAAAGCATTAAAAAAGGAACCGGACTTCGGGAAAATTGTCTCCATGCTGAACGGGGAATTGGCCGGATCCGGTACGCTGACAGAACGGCAGACAGAAAAACTTGCCGGTGCGGTGAAAACAGCCGTGTCCATGGCGGAGGGCGGACGCGAACTTGCCTCCCGCAGGATGATTGCCGAAGCTTTGGAGCAAATCAGGCAGGAAAATAAAAGCGGTTATGCTCCTGCACCCGCATCAAGCGCATATTCACTGTCGGAAGAATTTACCGCCCTGCTTCCCCAAAACGCAAAGGATTATATTGTCACAACGGTAACGGAAAGAATGTCCCAACTGACGATTGATTTTAAGAATATTAAAAGGGAACTGACAAGACATCTGAATACAGCTGAGATGCTTATCCGGCAAAACCCGGCGCAGGCCCGTCCCGTGCTGGAGTCGGTCATTAAGCAGCTCGACCAGGCGATTTTAAAAAGTGACATTATGCTTTATACGGATATGGAGTTGGAGAAAACGCTTCTACAGGCCAGTTCGAAACTTGCTGCGGCCAAAAAACTTCTGGCAAACGGAGATGCGGCTTCCGCGCAGAAAATTGTCACTGAAGTCCGGGAAGTGTTGGAAAAAATTATTTTTAAACCGTCAGATGTGAAGGTGCGTCACTTTGTATCGGAAAAACTGCTGACCATGGAGCCGCTTGAACCGAAGGCACAGGCCGCTGTTGCGACAGAGTCCTCCCTTCAGGAAATCAATCAATTTTCCTCTGCAAGAGGGATTTATGAGAAGTTGATACGGCTGGGATTGACTTATGAGGGAGACAGGGCTTTTGCGCTTGTTACAAAAGGGAATCCGGAAGCGGCTTCCCTGTCATTAAAGGAAGCGCTGTTAAAACTGGCACAGGATGATGAGTCTTCCCTCTCGCAGAAGGCGGAACAGGTTGTCACAAATCTGACCGGCCAGCAGCTTTTGAGCAAAAATGATCCAGCCAACCTGCAGAGCATGATGTTTATTCTTCCGTTCCTGCTCAAGGAAAAGGCGGAGCAGGTAAAGGTGTTTATTAACTCCAAGAACGGGAAAGAAAAGATCGATTGGGAAAACTGCCGGCTTTATTTTCTCTTGGAGACCGAGAAACTCGGGGAGGTCGGGATTAACCTGACAGTTGTGGACCGGAATTTATCTATTACGATTAAAAACGACCGGCCTGATTTCCGGGAAAAAGTTGCCCCTTTGACGGAACAGGTAAAGGAGCGTCTGGAAGAGATCGGTTTTCAGGTCACCTCGATTCGTTTTTCAAGGCTTTCCGGTGAGGAAAAAACGGACAAATCCCCCAAGCCTGCCGCAAAGCCGAAGTTGCCCCATTTTACCGGGAGAGGATATGATTTTACGATATGAGAACACAATTTTATAACGGAATCAGACGGAAACAAGTCAACGGACCGGCTGCAGCGGTACTTAAATTCAATCAGGAAGTGGATGAAAGTCCCCGCGTTGTTGCCCATGGCCGGGGATATGTGGCCGAGAAAATTATTGAACTGGCCCGTGAGCATGGAGTGTATCTGCATGAGGACCCGGGGCTGGTGGAAAATTTACTGGACATTGACCTCGGGGAAAATATTCCTCCGCAGCTATATGCGGCCATTGCCGAGATCTTGATTTTCATAGAGGAAATTGACAAAAAATATTAATCTTTTCCAGACTCATCCGATAAAAAAAGAGAGTCACCGGAGCTCTGCCGGTATACCCGGGGGCTTCGTTTATTTTTAGATGCAGGATGATACTTGAAAAACAGGAGGGGCTTCAAGTGGAATTTTTAACGGAGGAACTGATTTACCAGAAAAGCCCGCAGGAACTCACCTCTCTTCTTTATGAGGTGCTAATTGAAAATTTACAGTCTTCCGTCCGGGCGGTGGAGAGGAAAAAGTATATGCTGGCCAATCAAAAGCTGCAGAAAGCAAATGATATTCTGTACCGCTTGGGAGCGGGGCTTAATTATGAAGCGGGAATCATTGCCGACCAGCTTGAGGCCCTGTATAACTATATGGCTGAACGGTTAATTGCCGCCAATATAAAAAAGGATGCTGAAGAGATTCGCCAGGTTCTGGCGATTGTGGACAGGCTTGCCGATGCATGGAATGAAGCGGTGAAATCCAATCCAAAGCCTGCGCAAAGCGGTTTGCGTAAAATGGCCAATGCCTATGAACAGAATGTGATGAAGCTGGAACAAGAATTCATAACCGGGGAAGAAGGGAAATACCGATGAGAATTAATCATAATATCCAGGCTTTGAATGCCTATCGTAATTTATCGCAAACGATGGCCGCCACATCGAAAAGCCTCGAAAAGCTTTCCTCGGGGCTTAGGATTAACAAGGCTGCCGACGATGCCGCCGGTTTGGCGATTTCGGAAAAAATGCGCTCGCAAATCCGCGGTCTTGATATGGCGGAAAGAAATACCCTTGACGCGATTTCTCTTATTCAAACAGGGGAAGGCGCATTAAATGAAGTGCACAGCATTTTGCAAAGGATGCGCGAATTGTCTGTCCAGGCAGCCAATGGTACACTGGAAACCCAGGACAGGGAAGCGATTCAGTCAGAAATTGACCAGTTGACGAAGGAAATTGACCGCATCGCTGATACCACACAGTTTAACCAGAAGATTCTGTTCAGTGGTTCGGGAGCGGAAGCAGCCTTTGCAAAAGTGAATGCCGGACAGGTTGAATATCGCAGTGAAGGGGTCTGGAGCGGTCTTGTCACAGTGGAACCGACGGAACCGGCAAAAATGACTCTGGAATTTACAGAAAGTTTTGGAGCATTGGATAAAAGCGCAGTAAATGGTATAACTTTTACTATTAATGGTTTAACCTATCAAATTTATGCTGATGAAGAACAACCCTCTCCTGAAAATGGAAATATTGTTATCGATTTAGTAACCGGCCCTGAAAATTGGAGTGATAACGACGGGGATGAAATACAAAATATTAACCTTTTAATGAATAAGTTTATTGAGGCGATCGGTAAAAATGATGGGGAAACCTTTAATACTGATAAATTCACAGTAGTGGATGCTGAAAATGACGGGGAATTTATTAGCGGAAAATTAACTTTGGTTACCCGGAATCCAATGTCACCTGAGGACGCCGGGGCTATCAAAATAGAAAAAGATACTGAAAATGTGAATCTATTGGATCCCGATGATTTATCACCATTTGCAGGAAATACTTTAAAGGCATCGGATACGGCATCTTATTCAAGCACTTTTAATATCGAATTTACCAACATGCCAAAAGACGGCGATCAGTTGAAAATCGATAATTTAACAATCTTCTTTAAAGACTTGGAACCGGGAGAAGAAGCACCCGGATATGTATTTGAAGAGATTACGGACAGTCCTTTTAATGATACAACCCATTATGAAGGTACAATAACTATTAATATAAGAGACAAAAATATTTCTGATATTTTGTCAGAAATTAGTAATGAGATAAATAATATCAAAAATAATAACGATGAAAATAATGT
>JANWJP010000084.1 GCA_025451895.1 Robertmurraya sp. | reverse complement strand
TGTTGGGGAGTCTTTTTTAAAATAGATTGATAACTTCCTTGAAAATGGCTGTCAGGAAAATGTTTGCCAATGAAATCGGCAGAAGCACTTTCCAGGCGAATTCCATTAAATGGTCCGGACGCACCCGCGGCCATGTTGCCCGAATCCAGTTCAGACCAAAGACCATGACTGCAAACTTAAGGCCAAACCATACAGCTCCCGGAATAAAATCCAGGAACGGGAATAATGGCTGCCAGCCGCCAAGGAATAGAACGACGGCCAATACTGACATGGCAAATGCATACACATATTCCGCAAGATAGAACATCGCCCAGCGGAATCCGCTGTATTCGGTCTGGAACCCGGCAACAAGTTCGTTTTCCGATTCCGGAAGGTCAAACGGCACACGGCTCAGTTCAGCAAGTGCGGCAATCAAGAAGACGATAAACGCAATCGGCTGCGTAAATGCGAACCAAACCTTTTCCTGCGCCTCAACAATATCGATTAAATTGATGCTTCCTGCCAACAGCACAATACCGATTACGGACATAACGAGCGGAATTTCATAGGAGATCATCTGTGCTGCGGCGCGCGCTCCCCCGAGCAGGGCATATTTGTTATTGGACGCCCATCCGCCGATAAGAAGTCCCAATGTTGTAATTCCGGCAATCGCAAAATAATAGAGAAGGCCAATGCCCACATCGGCAAAATGGAAATTCTCCGTAAACGGCAAAATGCCTAAAACACCCACAGCCGGTACAATCGCCAATCCCGGCGCCAAAATGTACAATTTTTTGTCGGCCTGAGCCGGAATGGTGTCCTCTTTCACAAGGAGTTTCAAAATATCTGCAAACGTCTGCAATAAGCCGAGGCGGCCTCCTACCCGGTTCGGGCCGTATCTGGACTGCATAAATCCAAGTACTTTCCGCTCAGCTAAAATCACATAAGTAACAAATCCCAAAACGATCATCAGCAGAGCAACGGCTTGTATAAAGAAAATCAGAAAGTTCAACGCGCTCGGCTGGGAAGCCAGGAGTTCCTGCATCATCATCCATCAACCTCCCCAAGAATAATGTCCACTCCCGCCAATATCGGGATTAAGTTCGAGATATTCTCGCCGACAAGGATCTTCGGAAGGATTTGCAGGTTGTAGAATGACGGTCTTCTGAATTTGATCCGGTACGGTTTATTTTTTCCTTCACTGTAAATGTAGCAGCCGATTTCACCTTTTGGTGATTCAATACGGACATAGGCTTCACCTTTCGGCGGTTTAATGATTTTCGGAACCTTGGCCATGATTGGTCCGTCTTTCGGCATTTGTTCGATAGCCTGTTCGATAATTCGCAAGGACTGCTCCATTTCCCTTGTCCGGACCAGATATCTGGCCCACACATCCCCGCTTGTTTCCGTTACGACATCAAAGTCAAACCGGTCGTAAATGGAATACGGTTCATCTTTGCGCAAATCCCATTCAACCCCTGTACAGCGCAGGTTCGGACCGCTCAGTGAGTAGTTGATGGCTTCTTCGGCCGTATATGTTCCGACATTTTTCATCCGGGCCTGGAAGATTTCATTTCCTGTTCCCAGTTCATCGTAGCCTTTCAAAGCTTCGCGCATGTACGGAATGAAGTCTTTTACCTTTTCAATCCATCCCGGAGGGGCATCCCATTTTACTCCGCCGACACGCATGTAATTAAACGTCATTCTCGCTCCGGACAATTCGTTGAGAAGGTTTAAGACAACCTCTCTTTCACGGAAAGCGACAAGATACGGCGTAGTCGCTCCAAAGTCGAGCAGGAATGTTCCCCAGAAGACGAGGTGGCTCGCAATTCGGTTCAATTCCATGGCGATAACTCTTAAATATTCTGCCCGTTCCGGAATCTCAATACCCATCATTGTTTCGACCGCGTGAACAAGCACATAGTTGTTCGTCATTCCCGATACATAGTCCATCCGGTCTGTATAAGGGATGATCTGTGTATATTGAAGGTCTTCCGCCAGCTTTTCTGTTCCGCGATGAAGATAGCCGATCACCGGTTTCGCTTCTGTAATAATTTCTCCGTCTATTTTTAAAACAACCCGGAAAACACCGTGCGTACTAGGATGATGAGGCCCTATGTTTAAAAGCATTTCCTCTGTTCGTAACATACTTACTCCTCCACATCATACGGTTTATAATCTTTGCGCAGCGGATGTCCAACCCAGTCTTCCCCAAGCATGATGCGATGCAAGTTCGGATGATTCTCAAACTTGATTCCAAGCAGGTCATAGGCTTCACATTCAGGCCAATCGGCTCCGGCCCATAACGGCTGTAAGGAATCGATGACTGGTTCATCCCGGTCCAGTTTTACCCTTAATGCAACCGACTGCCTGTTTTTGTATGAATATAAGTGCACATACACTTCCATATGGGTGACAAAATCCGTGCCGTGCAACTCAGATAAGTAATCAAAACCGAGCTGTTCATTGTACTTTAAAAATTCTGCCACGCGATAATATTGGTCACGTTTTACAACTAATGTGGGAACATCCTTTGAAAGCCTATTAATATAGAAATCTTCCAAAACATCACTGCCGAGATGTTCTCCGATTACTTTCACATATTTATCTAGGTACGGCTGGTTTGGTGACGGTTTTTCTTCCTGTGCAGGAGTTTCTGCATTGCCGGCACCTGCTTTCGCTTTTGCGGCGGCTGCGGCCTTTGCCTTTGCTGCTGCAGCGGCTTTCGCCTTCGCGGCAGCGGCTGCCTTCGCCTTGGCAGCGGCGGCGGCTTTCGCCTTGGCTTCTGCTGCAGCCTTTGCTTTCTCGTCACTTGAAACCGTTTTCGCACCATCCTCTGTGGTTGACTCATTTTTGATTTCGACAGCCTCATCTGTCTTCTCCTTGGCAATAGCCGCTTCTTTTGCAGCTAATGCTTTGGCTCTTGCTTCGGCTGCCGCTCTGGCTTTTTCTTCAGCCGTCGGTTTTGAAACCGCTTTCTGTGCCGAGTCACTTTTAAGCTGTTCTAAATCTTTCTTTTCATCCATGGTTTAGCGCACCTTCTTCCCTGTCTTGGCCTCATACCTGATTTTTTCCTTTAGCTTGTTGATGCCGTATATTAATGCGGCAGGGTTTGGCGGACAACCCGGAATATATACGTCAACAGGAATGATTTGGTCCACTCCTTTTACGACAGAGTAAGAGTTTACATAAGGACCTCCTGCCACTGCACAGGAACCCATGGCAATCACCCATTTTGGTTCAGCCATCTGGTCGTACAGTCTTCTGACAATAGGCGCCATTTTCTTCGTAAGGGTGCCTGATACAATCATTAAGTCTGCTTGCCGCGGTGAATTCCGGTAAAACGTTCCGAATCTTTCCAGGTCAAAGTGAGTGTTCGAGGCACTCATCATTTCAATCGCACAACAGGCAAGCCCGAATGTCATCGGCCATAATGAATTGCTGCGTGCCCAACCTTTCAACTGTTCAAAGGTTGTTAACATGACATTACGTTTTACCTCTTCCATCTCTTGGGGACTGATGTCCGCTAATTTCAGATCCATTTTAACACCTTCTTCTTCCACGCATAGATGAGCCCGATTAGAAGCATGACAACAAATATCAGCATTTCAATCAATGCAAAAACGCCAAGCTTATCATAGGCAACGGCCCATGGATATAAAAACACTGTTTCTATATCAAAAATGACAAACATCAGGGCAAACATATAGTAGCGGACATTAAACTGGACCCTCGAATCATCGACGGGGTCGTTTCCGCCTTCATATGTCGTATACTTGGCATCACTTGGCTTATGCGGCCGCAACAGCCTTGCCAAAAAGAGCGCCACAACAGGCAATAGTACCCCCAGACACAGAAACGCAAGAAGTATCAGATAGTTATTCTGATATACGTTAAAGACGTCCATGCCTACCCCCTCCATATTTTTAAATTTTCTAAACTTTCTACCCTGTAACCGAATACATTATAACATTGTTACAAATTTGTGTCGACAAATCATAAGTCATTTTTACAATTTAGTGACAGATTAAAATTTCTCTATTTTGAGAGTTTCAAAAACCCTTGATTTATCAAGGTTTCCGGCAATTAGTATGTCACAATTATGATAAAAAAGTGGGATTTATGACCTTTTATTTTTAATACTAAGGTGTGATAAAAATCACATCCAGTTTAGGGACTTGGACCTTCCATTTTCCTCCTAAACCGCCAATAGACCCTTTGCCCGGATCATTTTTCGATCATATTTGCCATCGGCCCCGGTTGCAGTCAGGTTGATTTTTCCATTAAATTGTTATATAACAAAGTTGTATAAACCCTTATACCTTATAACCCTTTCGAAACTTATAAATTCCACATTTGGTGTCCGGCCTGCCCGGACACCTAAAAGTGGAAAACCGCTTCATGTGAATAAGCTGTAAAATCGGACTATTTTCGGGGATGCCTTAAAATTGAGGGCATCCCCTTATTGATTTTTTTAAAAGTATCGCTCTCTCATCCTTAATTTTTCTGTTATATGTGTCAAAAATACTAAATGAATCAAAAAAAGAACTGGAAGAAGAAGTCATTCATGAGTTGGCGCTGAAAAACGGCAGGCGGATTGCGGCAATACCGGGGGGCAGGTCATTGCAAGAGAGCGAGCAGGATTTGGCAGGCGGGGCGTCTGCCAGTCTCCAGGAACTGGCAGGAAGCGGCTCTTTTCAAGAATCCAGCGGAATCTGCGTAACGCAGCCGGAACCTGTGTTGTTGCGGTATGCAGGGAAGGGGCAGGAGCCTGCTCTTTACAGGTAAGCCGCTAGAATCTGCGAAAATGAGGCAGAACCAGCGTTGTTGCAGTGTGAGGAGAAGGGGCAGGAAACAGCTTTACTGCGGAACACAGGCAGCATTCAGGCGTGGAATAAAACACCAGATTGAAAAATACAGGCAAGCTTCCAAGACCTGTTTGAAGACCGGTGCAACAGATGCAAATACAGGTCAAAAATCTCCATTTTGACAACTCCGGCGGATGGACAAAAAGATTTCAAATTCATGAAAAAATGAACAAAGAATTCCTAAAAATACTTAAAATTAGTTTCAAATTTAAAATTCTTAAAAATGATTATTAAGACCCTTTTTTGATTTAGAGAAAAATGCAGATTGTAGGGCTTTTACCCTATTCAATCAGACTTTTGTCATGCGAACGATTTCATCCCTGTTTTATACAACAACCATGAAAATTGCCATTTTTCATTATCAAAAATTAATCTGAAAACGGAAAATCATATTTTACTGAAATATGTTTTTTTTGCTTAAATGAATTGGGGTACGGACACAGGACGGGGTTCAAAATGGAATAATTACTTGCGGATTTGCCGGTCCGCTTTTATCATTTCCCCGGCAATTACAACTCAATTTCAATGCTTAACGTTCATAAATAGCGCGGCCAAGTGAGGAGCAAAATGCTTTTCAAGGATGGAGCCCGGTAAACGCCATACTTACGGTTCAGTTTTCGCTCTACCCGTCCTTTCAGCAGCAAAAAAATGGCAAACGCCTGTTTTGAATGACTGAAAGAAAATAATTGTTTAACTGTCACCTTCAGGCGATTGAAATTTAAAAAACACCCTCCGGAATCCCTTAAAATTCCGAAGAGTGCTTAGATACGCAATGAATTATTTTCCTTTGGCACGGGCAACTTTAAGACGATTGATGGCCCTTTGAAGGGCAAGTTCGGCCCGTTTAATGTCGAAGTTTTCCTGCTTGATTTGCTGCAGTCTTCTTTCAGCCCGTTCTTTTGCACGCAAGGCCCGTTCCACGTCAATATCTTCAGCAGTTTCAGCTGCTGCGGCTAAAATAGTTACTTGATCGGGACGAACCTCCATAATTCCTCCGCTTACAGCAACATAATCCGTATCATTTTCCTTTTTTAAACGGATTGCAGTAATTTGCAAAGGGGCTACGGTAGGAATATGGCCCGGCAGGATACCGATTTCTCCGCCGACCGTTTTTGTGCTGACCATTTCTACCTCTGAGTCATACACAGGACCATCAGGAGTAACAACACTGACTTTTAATGTCTTCATTTTTTAGCCTCCTGGTCTATAATTATACCTCTGCGCCCATTTTCTTCGCTTTTTCAACAACTTCCTCGATACGTCCGACTAAGCGGAATGCATCTTCAGGCAGATGGTCATATTTACCTTCAAGAATTTCTTTAAAGCCTCTGACTGTTTCTTTTACAGGTACATATGATCCAGGCTGACCAGTGAACTGTTCAGCTACGTGGAAGTTTTGAGACAGGAAGAATTGGATACGGCGGGCACGGGCTACCGTCAGCTTGTCCTCATCAGACAATTCATCCATACCAAGGATGGCAATGATATCCTGTAATTCTTTATAACGTTGTAATGTTGCTTGAACTTGACGGGCAACTTGGTAATGCTCTTCACCAACGATTTCAGGCGCAAGGGCGCGTGAAGTTGATGCAAGAGGGTCAACCGCAGGGTAGATACCCATTTCAGAAAGCTTACGCTCAAGGTTTGTTGTAGCATCCAAGTGAGCAAATGTTGTAGCCGGAGCCGGGTCAGTGTAGTCGTCCGCCGGTACGTAAATTGCCTGGATGGATGTAACAGAACCTTTGTTAGTTGATGTAATCCGCTCTTGCAATTGTCCCATTTCTGTAGCAAGTGTAGGCTGGTAACCAACCGCTGAAGGCATACGGCCGAGAAGCGCGGAAACCTCAGAACCTGCTTGTGTGAAACGGAAGATGTTGTCCATGAAGAACAGAACGTCTTGTCCTTCTTCATCACGGAAATATTCAGCCATTGTTAATCCGGTCAATGCAACACGCATACGGGCACCCGGAGGCTCGTTCATCTGACCGAATACCATCGCTGTTTTGCTGATAACGCCTGAATCTGTCATTTCCCAGTAAAGGTCATTTCCTTCACGGGTACGCTCTCCAACACCTGCGAAAACGGAAATACCGCCGTGCTCTTGAGCAATGTTATGGATCAATTCCTGGATTAAAACTGTCTTACCAACACCGGCTCCACCGAACAAGCCGATTTTTCCCCCTTTAATATACGGGGCAAGAAGGTCAACAACTTTAATTCCAGTTTCAAGAATTTCAACTTTTGTAGAAAGTTGTTCAAATTTAGGTGCTTCTCTGTGGATCGGATCGCGGCGTACTTCTGCCGGAACCGGTTCACCTTCGTCGATGTGTTCACCCAATACGTTAAATACACGGCCAAGTGTGGCATCACCTACAGGCACGGAAATAGGGCCGCCTGTGTCAATAACCTCCATTCCACGCTGTACACCGTCCGTAGATGCCATTGCGATGGTCCGAACTGTATCATCACCTAAATGAAGGGCAACTTCAAGGGTTAAGTTGACATCAACTTCATATTCGTTACGCGCTTTAGATTCAATTCTCAATGCGTTATAGATATCCGGCAGCTGGCCGCTTTCGAACTTAACGTCTACGACCGGACCCATAACTTGAATTACGCGTCCTTTGTTCATCTTTTTCCCTCCTAATGTTCTTATCCCAATCGGAGACAGGAATGCTGCATCCTGTTCCCGCGTCAAAGTCATCTAAAGTATCTATTCTAACGCTGCAGCTCCGCTGACGATTTCAGTAATCTCCTGAGTAATGGATGCCTGACGTGCACGGTTATAGTGAAGAGTATATGTCTCAATAATTTCATGCGCATTATCGGTTGCATTTTTCATGGCGTTCATTCTGGCCGCATGTTCTCCGGCCTTACTGCTCAATAATGCTCCGTACACCAAGCTCTCAGCATATAACGGCAGCAGCACATCCAAAATATCCTCTGCTGTCGGCTCAAATTCATATGAGAGAAGCTTTTTGGAGGATGAGATATCCGTTATCGGCAGAACTTTTTTCGATATAATATCATTTCGGATTGCATTGACGAACTTGTTGTAATACATATATAATTCATCAAATACGCCATCACTGAACATACCGATCACTTGTGATACCGTATCTTTTATGTCAAGAAACTCCGGCTGGTCACTGATGCCCACCAGATCCAGAATAATATTCATATTCCGCTTTTTAAAGAATTCACGGCCCACTTTACCGACTGCGATGATCACATACTCATCCTCGGATTTATGACGCTCTTTGATGTCCTGGTAAACTTTTCTGAGGACGTTACTGTTAAAAGCGCCTGCCAATCCCCGTTCGGCTGTAATAACTAAATAGGCGGTTTTCTTTACTGGGCGGGATACAAGCATCGGATGGTTTACATCGGTGCTGCCCATTGCTACAGAGGCTGTCACCTCTTGAATCTTGTCCATATAACTTACATAGGATCTGGCTTTGGATTCAGCCTTGCTGTAGTTCGCAGCGGAAACCATCTCCATTGCCTTTGTAATTTGGCTCATTTTTTTCGTTGCATTGATTTTATTTTTTATATCGCGTAATGATGCCACGGTCTCACCACCTTTTTCAAGTTTGTGCGGCGGAAAAGCACATGCCGGTGAAGGCCCACCTGCGCGAGCCCGGAGATGTGATTCTTCGGCGGAAAATTTAAAAAATAGTTTCAACCGCATGCCGAATTGTTCCGGCACCGGCAAAACTGTTGCCGGCTCCGGAAATGCGCAAAATCCGGTCTGTAAGCCCTCACCTTATGCTGTTCTCATACTTGCTATTTTCCGCTGCTCATTTGTTAGACTTTTTTGGTTCAGAAACTGCAAAAGTTTTCTTAAATTCGGTAATTGCCGCGTCCATATCTTCATCGCTCGGCAGATCTTTCGTGTTGCGAATATGGTCTAACACATGAGTGTGGTTGTGGTCTAACCATGCAAGGAATTCATTTTCAAAACGGCGGACATCCTCAAGCGGAATATCATCCAGGTATCCGCGTGTTAATGCATAAAGAATTGCTACTTGTTTTTCAACCTTCAACGGCTTGTTCAAATCTTGCTTAAGAATTTCAACCGTACGGGCACCGCGGTTTAGTTTTGCCTGCGTTGCTTTATCAAGGTCAGAACCGAACTGGGCAAATGCTTCAAGCTCACGGTATGATGCAAGGTCTAAGCGCAGTGTACCTGCAACCTTTTTCATCGCTTTGATTTGAGCGGAACCACCAACACGGGACACAGAAAGTCCTGCGTTAATCGCCGGACGAACGCCTGAGAAGAACAGGTCTGATTGCAAGAAGATTTGTCCGTCAGTGATGGAAATTACGTTTGTCGGGATATACGCAGAAACGTCACCCGCTTGTGTTTCAATGAAAGGCAGTGCAGTAATAGAACCTGCGCCTTTTGCGTCACTTAATTTTGCTGCGCGCTCAAGCAAGCGGCTGTGCAGATAGAAGACATCCCCTGGATATGCTTCACGGCCCGGAGGACGACGCAATAACAGGGACAGCTCACGATAAGCTGCAGCTTGTTTTGACAAGTCATCATAAATAATTAGTACGTGCTTTCCTTGATACATAAACTCTTCAGCCATGGCTACTCCGGCATAAGGAGCCAGGAACAATAACGGTGCCGGCTGTGATGCGGAAGCAGTTACAACGATTGTATAATCCAATGCGCCATGCTGGCGTAATGTTTCAACAAGGCTGCGCACAGTGGATTCTTTTTGTCCGATCGCAACATAAATACAAATCATGTTTTGGTCTTTTTGGTTGATGATGGTATCCACTGCTACAGATGTTTTACCTGTTTGACGGTCTCCGATAATCAACTCACGTTGTCCGCGTCCGATCGGTACAAGGGCGTCAATCGCCTTAATACCTGTTTGCAGCGGTTCATGAACAGATTTACGATCCATAACACCCGGTGCTCTGGATTCCACTGGGCGTGTTTTTGTAGTATTAATCGGGCCCATTCCGTCTACCGGTTGTCCAAGCGGGTTAACGACACGTCCGATCAATTCCTCCCCAACCGGTACTTCCATGATGCGGCCTGTACGACGAACCTGATCTCCTTCACGGATATCAGTGAAAGGTCCTAAAATAATGATACCGACGTTATTTTCCTCAAGGTTTTGCGCCATTCCCATAACGCCGTTGGAAAATTCAAGAAGTTCTCCGGCCATGACATTGTCGAGGCCATGAGCACGAGCGATTCCGTCACCCACGGAGATGACCGTACCAACATCGCTTACTTGAATTTCCGACTGATAATTTTCAATTTGCTTTTTTATCAGCGCACTGATTTCTTCAGCATTGATGCTCATGAATTTCACCCCTATCTACGAATCTAGCCTAACAATTCCCGTTCGAGGCGGTCGAGCTTACCGCGCAAGCTTCCGTCGAGAATACGGTTTCCAATGCGGATCTTTACTCCGCCCAATAAGTCCTTGTCAACGATATTATTAATCCGGAGAGACTTTTTACCAACCTTTGGTGCATACGCAGAAGAGAGTGCGTCTTTTTCTGCATCAGTCAGCGGACGGACCGTATAAACGTCAGCCTCCGCAACTCCCTTTTCTTCATCGATCAGCTTTAAAAATTGGTCAGCCACTTCCGGAATGTAGTCTTCACGATGACGATCTGACAATAACATCAGAGTATTTAATACGTATTGATTCACAGAACTGAAAGTATTTGTTAAAATCTCTTTCTTTTGCTTTTTGGAAATTCGCGGAGATTTTAAGACGACAACCAGTTCCTTGTTATTCTCAAATACTTCTTTTATTACACGAAGCTCATTTTCCATTTGTTCAAGAAGGTTTTGCTCTTTGGCAATTTGGAAAAGAGCAACCGCGTAACGTCTTCCAACACTGGAGCTACTCATCGCTCTTCTCCTGCCTCTTGAATATATTCATTAATCAACTTCTCTTGATCCTCAACAGAGAGCTCTTTTTCAATGACCTTAGAAGCGATCATTACAGATAAAGTAGCCACTTGTTCGCGAATAGCAGCGATTGCCTTTTCTTTTTGCTGTTCAATTTCAATTTTTGCTGTTTCTTTCAAGTGCTCAGCTTCAGCACGGGCAAGGGAAACGATTTCTTCGCGTTGAACTTCCCCTTGTTTTTTCGCATTTTCCACCATTTTTTGCGCTTGAATCCGCGCTTCTTTTAAGAGGTTTTGCTGCTCTTCGAGAAGCTTCTTCGCTTCCACACGGCTTTCTTCAGCGGCTTTTATTTCATTTGCAATATATTCTTCACGTTTTTTCATTACACCCATTAACGGGCCCCAGGCATATTTTTTCAATAATGCCATCAAAATTATGAACATGACCAGCTGGAACAAAACGTCCCCGGCATGGAAGGTTTCCACGAAGTTTTTAACTGCACTTCCTAATACTAAACCGTCTAACACCCTCGATTCACTCCCTTCAAGAGTCCTCACAATAGTCACTATCAAATGCGGACTGGCTTTTCCTGCCGGCCGCCCATTTTTTTTATAAATCCGGAAATTCTATCTGAACAGGGCCTAAATTTGCCCCCTTATTCAAATCATAAAGGAATGGCGAAGCTGCTCATAAAATGATCTTCGCCATTTGACAACTTTTGACTATTAACGGCTTGCTGCACTTATTACATAACCATGAATGCAATAACAACACCGATAATCGGAATCGCCTCAACTAACGCAACCCCGATAAACATTGTTGTTTGTAACATACCGCGTGCTTCAGGTTGACGTGCAATTCCTTCAACTGTACGTGATACGATAAGTCCGTTACCGATACCGGCACCTAATGCTGCTAAACCAACTGCGATTGCTGCTGCTAATACTCCCATTATTAAAAATCCTCCCTTAATTTTCAAAAATTTTTATTGAGATCACACTTTGTGAACTTTGTTCATATGAACATATATTTTAATGGTCGCTGCTCACTTTATGTGAGAGATACACCATTGTTAACATAGTGAAAATGAATGCCTGGATTGTTCCAATAAAGACAGAGAATCCTTGCCATGCCAGCGTAGGAATAACCGCTGCAATATTGCCAAAGACTCCTGTTGCTAATCCGCCAGCAAGTAACCCTAACAGTACTTCCCCTGCGTAAATGTTTCCATAGAGACGAAGACCGAGTGTTAACGTGTTGGCAAATTCTTCGACAAGTTTCAGCGGGAATAAGAAAGGCAACGGTTGGAAGAAACCTTTCAGATATGCTTTCGTTCCCTTTAGTTTAACTCCATAATAATGAGATAAACCTACTACCATCACCGCTAATGTTAAGGTGATGACCGGGTCGGCTGTCGGTGATTTCCACCATAGTTCATCCTTATAAGCAATGGAGAACGGCAGCCCTAACATATTAGAGACAAAAATATACATGATGATTGTGATCCCGAGGATGTGGAATCTTCCTCCGTCTTTCCAATCCATGTTGCTCTTAATAATGCCTTTTACAAAGTCCATAACCCATTCCATAAAGTTTTGCATACCGGTGGGTTGCATGGATAGTTTGCGTGTGGAAAGAACTGCAATGAGGAATACAATTGCACTGGCAACTGTTATCATCAAGACGTTTGACAAGTTAAATGTCAACCCCAAAATATTAACCAGTGGAGCTTCATGATGCACAGTACTCACCTCTCTTCTTCATCTTTACTATTTACGTGAACGTAAATTTTGAACAAAAAAATCTATTATAATGACAACATAAGATGTCATTAATCCCACAATTACACTATATATATTCAGGTACTGCGGAAATTTTATTGCGATAAACACAGCGAGTACTGCTGTCGCCATTCTGGAAACCGTCCCGAGCGAGCGGACCTTTTTTCCCTCATCGACCGCTTCAGAAAATCTCTCGATCCGCTTCATTAGCAACCACATGTTAAAAAGGCTCAGACTTGTTCCGAGAATGAGTCCCAAGGCAATTGTTTTATGAGCAGTAAACCCCCAGAGAAGAACATAAATCGCCAATAAAAAAAAGACATAACTGCGCAATCGAATGAATATTAATTTGAATTCCGGCATGTTTACTTTTTCTCCTGAAAAAAGTGCTGGATAAGCCGCAACATCGAGTAAATACCTGCTGCCAGACCCAAGAATATTCCAATTATTAAGAATAAGGGCTTGGTATTTAGCACATTGTCAAGCCACCGTCCGGAAAAAACCCCTAACAAAACAGCTCCTGCCAACTGTGAAAGAATGGCGGACATCAGGGCCATTCCTGCAAACGGATGGCGTTTTTCGTCTTTCATCTTTTCCCTTCTCCGATATCGCTTTCAACCGGCTCAGAGAACACATCAGGGTTTTCGACAATCATGTCTTCCCATCTCCTTTTTCGGAAAACAGGGTCTTTATGAGGTATCCGGCTTTTTGTTGGATATTGTGCTTCTTTAATTAGGCATTCGGTTTCTTGCGAATTTTGTATTGTCGATTTTTGCCGCAAAGCTTTTTCTTGTATTTTTTGCCAGAAATTTGACATTTGCTAGAATAATATATGACAATTTTGAAAACCTTTTCTGGCACTACCTTTAAAAGCATACAATAGTGAATATTGAAAGTCAATTGGTTTCGAGTGAAAAATCTCACTAATCAAACAACAAAATGCTAATTCATTCATATATTTTTCAACAAAAAGCGCGTCGAAACCGTTAAAATTACTGAAAATTCACTGTTTTCTGCCTCAACCTCCATTTTTTTATTTTTCAGCACATCCTGGAGTGCCCAATTATGAACAAACTATCAAATACTATTATTTATATCATACCAGATTTTTTTTTAGAATTAGGGACTTTTTTCGACAGGAAAAAAGTTTTAATTTTCATGTTTGTATCCGGTTTCCGGTTGGTGGATGGATACGGGAAAAGAACGGCGGAGATGCAAGGGGGCAGGCGGAGAAAAGACGGTGCGGGATGCGCGAATACCACAGATTTCAAGGCTGAAGGGCCGGATTATGCCGGTTCCGGCAGGTAAAAAGTTTAGTTGACACCGGGTGCGGATATCGGGAATCGGAGGGTTAGATTTCGGGTGCAATACACACTGCCTTTCTCTTAAAAATAGGTCTTTTCCCACAGAAAATCCCGGGCGGATGGGATGTTTTCTGACAGAGTATTTGTGGGAGAACGAGGGCAGAAAACAGTAGTCTGTTCTGTTAAACACGCTCCAGATTAAGGAACTATTGTGTAAATTGGGCCCGGTTGGGGAAAACAACTGAAACCCAAGATCTGTTTTGAGGGAGCAAATTGGGGTGTACTTGATAAAGCAGTGCCCAAAATTTGTTTTAAAAGAACAATTCGGGAGGTACTATGGCAAAGCAGGGACCAAAAACTCACTTGGCCTGTGAAAATGGGAACAAGATCTTTAAGCTAGAGTCCAAAATGAGATTCTACTGCTGAAAACGGGAGCTACTTCGGCATACTGATGCCCCTGTTCACTTCATCACTTCGAAAACGGGAACTACTTCTTCAATCTGGATCCCAGATTGGCTCAATATGGGAGTTACTTAGAAAACTAAGGCACGTGTTTGCTTCATTACTCGGAAATTGGAACAAGATCTTTAAACTAGGGCCCAAACCGAACCCCTTTTGCGCTGAACGGGATCTACTTTGGCAAACTAAAGCCAAAAATTTGTTTTGTAAGCGCAATACGGGATCTACTTTGGCAAACTGAGGCCTGTGTTTGCACCATTACTCCGAAAACGGGAACCAGATCTTCAAACTGAATCCCAAAATGAAGCTCTTTTGCTCAAAACAGGCTCCAGCTCACAAAACCAGAGCCCGAAATTCGTTTGAGACGCTTAATAGGGTACAAATCGCTTAACTAAATCCAAAATCCCCGCATTTTCTCCGAAAAAGGTAACTTTCCCTGACTGAGGGGATATTTCATCTATGGTATGAAAATTGGCGCTTCCACCATATCCGTTTTGCCGGCTTTTTTTGCATGAATCTTTGCAATATAGCTTCCCGGCGCGGGCAGCTCCTCCCCGCTCATTTCCACTTTCAGCATTCCTTGGCCGACATTTTTTTTCGTATCAAGAAAACCGGTAAACCGGTAAGAATCACTGTCAAACAGGGCGATTGCGAATTCCTCCGCTCCGCCCGGCAAATATACTTCATATCTGTATACCCCTTCCCGGTCGCCTTTGACAAAATCAAAGCCCATAATGCGCGGATAATCCGGCTCTTCAATCACAAAAATATATGGAATTCTGATTGTCTTGGAGCCGGCCTCAAGAATCAAATAATGATCATATATTTTTTTCTTAAACTCCTTTGGATTCAACGTTAAGCCGATTTCAACGCTTTTTGTTTCCTTCGGTTTCAACGAAAAAGACAGGGGCAGTTCCCACTTCAGACCCGCTTCTTCCTTTGGAACCCGGAAGGTGTATTTTTTCTTCTCGTTTCCTTCATTAACAACCGTAATGATTTGTTTTTCCTTATGATGAGGGTTGTTTAGGGCAAATTTTCCGAAATGAAGGGAACCGGGCATGACAAGCGATTCTGTTTCAATGGCTTCCCTGATGTTTATCCGTCCCGCACCCTGCTCATAGGTCCGATACGGCCGCCCCTTCTCATCAACAATGGGTTCAGCGGTATTCATTAAGGCGGCTTTAATTTTTCCCGGATCCCAATCAGGATGAGCTTGTTTTATAAGGGCACAGGCTCCGGCTACATGCGGTGCCGCCATACTTGTCCCCTGTAAAGCCATGTATCCGCCGGGAATTGTGCTTTTTATGGCCACTCCCGGTGCGACCACATCCGGTTTGATTTCCCATGAAGCCGTTACCGGTCCCCTGGAACTGAACGGGGCAAGTAAATCCCTCTCTTCTATAATATCTGTGCGGATGAAATGGGGATCTGATTGAGACAGCCGTCTCAACTTTTCTCCTTCTTTTTTTGAAACAGTGGCCACCGGAATTTTCACAGGAGCCTCTAAATTAGCATAAAACTGCCCCTCTGTATTGTTGTAAATAATGACTGCTTCCGCTCCCGCCTCAATGGCATTCAGTGCTTTTTCCATAAAAGTGATTTCTCCCCGCTCGATGAGAGCAATTTTTCCATTTGCCCCTTTCAGACTTTTCTTATTGCCGATTCCGCCATCATAAAGTTGATAAGAACGGTCCAGACGCCACTCCTCGGCTCCGGCTAACGGTTCGATTTTAATTTTTTCCCCGGTGCCGTTTATATCCAAATAAGGGTACTTTAAGGGCGGCGTCGAGGCACCAACAGATATTCCCTTTGAGGCAGTCCCGGGCGAGCCGACGGTCCATTTGCCGGGGCCGGCATTTCCTGATGAAGTGACAGCAACGATTCCTTTTTCAACAGCTCGATTGATAGCGATATTGAGGGGCAAATCCGGTCCATTTACCTCGTTTCCGAGGGACAGATTGATGATGTCCATTTTATCCTTGACGGCTTCTTCTATTGCGGCCAGCACCTGTTCCGTGGTGCCGGTGCCCCCGGGTCCGAGTGCCCGGTAAGCATAAATTTCCGCATCGGGAGCCACTCCCTGGATGGTGCCGTTTGCCGCAATGATGCCGGCCACATGAGTTCCGTGTATCGTTCGGAGCCCGTCTTCTTTTGATTCCATCGGATCGCGGTCCCCGTCAACGAGGTCGCGTCCGCCTCGGTATGGTTTGTGGAGGTCGGGATGGTTGTAATCGATGCCGGTATCAATCACGCCGATTTTTATCCCTTTACCGGTGAGTCTTTTATTTTTTTGGTCAAAAATTCCTCTCGTTTCGTCTGCGCCAATGATTTTCAGATTTTCAGCCTGTTCCGCCCGGTAGGTGGTGACAGGGGAAATAGAGGCAACTGTGTTTGTTTTGGCGAGTTTTTTTAAGGAAGAGGCCTTTCCTTTTACAGAAAATCCGTTGAGGGCATATTTAAATATATACCTTAGTTTAATGTCCGGATAAGGTTTCAACATAGCGCCAATTTCCGCCCCGGTACAGTCGCCGGTTGTGATGACAATGGCTACTTTTTCTTCGTCTGGAGATTCTTCAGGAAAGGAAATTTTTCGTATGTGCTGTGCTTGTGCAATTGGGATTCCGGTGATTCGGGTGAAGGCAATTCCTGTGAAAAATAATGTCATGACAATGGCGGAAAGAAGCAGCTTGTTCAAGATCCGTTTTCACCCCTTTTTGCCATAGACTGTTCTTTTTGGGGTTGATTTATGCATTCAGGGAGTGAGGGTGTGAGATGGGGCGAGGGCCAGTTTATCAGTGGTGAATGTGAGTTTGTGGGTTGGTTGTGGCAGGAAGTTTCCGGAAATTGGATGAATGGGGTTTTGGAATTTTGGGGTTTTGGGGTTTGATTTTGGGGTTTTGGGGTTTGTCTGTGAAATGGTTGGTATTTAGGTAATTGTTGAGGAGAGGAGATCTTTTGAGAATACGGGGTTGCGGCGGCACGGGGGTTCAGTTTGTCTTTCGGCGGCCATAATCGAAGTGGGGAGTGATAGGGGTTAAGTTTGCTGTTTAGAGCATGTGTGCGGTTGCGGGTTCATGATTGGCTGTTGAATTTGCGGGGTGGGGGCCAGGTATACGGTCGCGGGTTCATAATTGGCTGTTGAAAATATTACAAGGACAAATAGAAATGGGGGCCATGTGTGCGGCCGAGGGATTCATGATAGGCGTTGAGTTTGCAGGGTAGGGCCCATGTGTGCGATCGCGGCTGGATTACGGGAACTAAGCAACGGGTTAGAGTTTGTTCTGAGCTGGTTCTCCAAAAATAAGAGCCAATTTGTTATTTTGGATCCGGTTTCCAGAAGTGGCGGCTAAAAAAGGGAGCTGCTAAGTTGCCATTTTGGCGCCCGTTCTAAGCAGTATCCGCCTAAAATGGGATCTAATCCGCCGTTTTGGTTCCCATTCCGAACAGAGTCCGCCTTAAACGGGATCTAATATGCCATTTTACAGCCCATTCCAAGCAGTAGCCACCAAATACGGGATCCAATTTGCTGTTTTCGATCCCGTTCCGGGCAATTCCCACCAAATACAGGAT
>JANWJP010000083.1 GCA_025451895.1 Robertmurraya sp. | reverse complement strand
TTTCCCTTCCTGATGGAAGCGGCTATGAGCTATGCCAGGCAGTGAAAGCACGGGGCGATAAACCGGTAATTTTTCTGACCGCTCATGATGATGAGGTCAATGTGGTCATGGGACTGGATATGGGAGCGGATGATTATATTTCCAAGCCGTTCCGGATTCGCGAGCTGATGTCGAGAATCCGCTCGGTTCTGCGCCGCTACCAAAAGCAAGCCGGCACTCAGCCGCAGCAGGTGGTGGACATTGAAAATATCCGCATCAATACGTTGGAAGGCAAAGTGTATAAAAATGGTATTGAAGTCCCTTTGACAGCTTTAGAATATCGTCTTTTGTTAACTTTTGCAAATCACCGCGGGCAGGTGCTTACGAGAAACCAGCTGCTTGAACGAATTTGGGATGTGGCCGGTGATTTTGTTAATGATAATACCCTCACTGTGTACATTAAGCGGTTGAGAGAAAAGCTTGAGGATGACCCGCAAAAGCCGGAAATCATCAAAACTGTCCGTGGCGTAGGCTACAAGGCGGGTGATTAGATGTTAAGAAATCGGGAGTTTCAAATCTATCTTGGGGCTTCAATGCTTGTCGCTTTGTTGGGCGCAGGAATGGCTGTGATTTTTTTTCCGCCTGTGGCCGGGCTTGTTGTGTTGGCTGTTGCTGCGGTTATGGCCGGCTTCTTTATTGTTTTTACGAAATGGCGATACCGGGAAATTGAGAAATTGTCCGGTTATTTGCGCCGCATCAGCAGCGGTGAGTATTCCCTTGATGTCCGTGATATGCGTGAAGGGGAACTGAGTATCTTAAAAAATGAAATCTATAAGGTGACGCGGATGCTTTCCGAGCACCGGTCTCTTTTGCAACAGGAAAAAGTCAATTTGACAAATGCCATATCTGATATTTCCCATCAGCTAAAAACGCCGCTCACATCAATGACTGTTATGGCAGATTTATTGGAGGATGCCAATCTGGATGAAAAAAAGCGCGCTGAGTTTACGGGCAATATTCAAACCCAACTGGAACGGCTCGACTGGCTTGTTTCTTCTCTTTTAAAGCTGTCAAAAATTGACGCCGGCACGGTGAAGTTTAAGAAAGATAAAGTATCGGTCCGCCGGCTGATTGATAAAGCGGCTGAACCTTTCCTGATTCCGATGGATATTAAAGCGCAAACTTTGAAAATCAGCGGGGACGAGTCCGCTTCTTTTATCGGCGATCTGAACTGGACAACCGAGGCTGTTGTCAATATTTTGAAAAACTGTATCGAGCACACCGGGGAAGGGGGAGAGATCTCCATCCGCTTTTCGGAGAATGCTTTATTTACAGAAATCATCATTAGCGATAACGGAAAGGGGATCGCCAAAGAGGACCTTCCTTATATCTTTAAGAGATTTTATAAAGGGAAAAATGCCGGTGAAGACAGCGTCGGCATCGGGCTGGCCATGGCCCACAGCATTATCTCCGGCCAGAAAGGGGACATCAGTGTGGTCAGCAAAGAGGGAGAAGGCACAAGCTTTCGTATTAAGTTTTATAAGCAGGTGATTTAGGGGGAGCGGCGGAACCGGGTGTTTGAGTGCCCGGTCATTATTCGCCGCACATTCGTTTGGATGTCCCGCTCTGTTGCAAAAGCTTTGTCTTTAGTTTGCTTTTTACGGTTTGTGGCCAGGGAGGGGCCGATAGAGGATATGATATGGTTGCCGGGCCGTCGAAGGAGGTCGATCTTGTAATGCGGTTTTCTTGCTTGGAATGGTTGCCGGATTGCGGGAGTAGATCCCGAATTGTGTTGTTTATGTTTGAAATGGTCCCTGGATCGGGGAAGTAGAACCCGAGGAAAGCGGAAATTCCAAAAAACGGCCAGATTGCCGGAGTAGTCCCGTATTGTAGTCTTTCTGTCTGAAATGGTTTCTAGATTGTGGAAGTAGATCCCGAGGAAAGCGGAAATCCTGTAGAACGGTCCCCAGATTGCGGAAGTAGTTCCCGAAGAAAGCGTATATCCCGGAACGGTCCTCAGATTGTAGAAGAAGATCCCATTTTGTGTTATTTATTTCTGAAATGGTCCCCAGATCGCAAAATAAGACCCCGTTTTGCACTCTTCCCGTCTGAAAAGGTCACAAGCCAATGCAACTCTTATTTTCCAGTTTTTTCACCTAAAATGGTCATTGGAACGGCCAGGATTCTCCTTATTCCCTAACTCCAGCCTGTTAAGTCATTTTCCTCCCCTCTTTTAAGTGACTAAATTGTCACCAAAAGTGTCACCGTAAAGTCATTTTAGACAGATAAACTAAGAGCAAGATAAAGAAAACGGAGGTAGACGATGAATGAATATTTTAGAAATAGAGAATCTGTCTAAAATCTACGGAAAGGGTGAAACAGCCGTCAAGGCACTTGATAATGTCTCTTTTTCCGTAAAAAAGGGTGAATTCGTGGCTATCATCGGACCGTCCGGCTCGGGAAAATCCACTTTGCTCCATCTAATCGGCGGAGTCGACCGGCCGACAAGCGGACGTGTTCTTGTCGATAACACAGATATCTATCAATTAAATGAAACTCAGCTTGCTGTATTCCGAAGAAGACAAATCGGATTAATCTATCAGTTTTACAACTTGATTCCGATTTTAACGGTAGAAGAAAACATTACTCTTCCGCTTCTTCTTGACAGGCATGAAGTGGACAAGGCGCATTTTAAAAATATTGTCAATATCCTTGGTTTAGAAGACCGATTGAGTCATTTGCCCAATCAACTCTCAGGGGGCCAGCAACAAAGGGTTTCCATCGGACGTGCCCTCATCAGCAATCCGGCGATTATGCTGGCCGATGAGCCGACCGGGAACCTGGACAGCAAAAACAGTAAAGAGATTGTCGATCTTTTGAAAATGTTTAATAAGACTTATAACCAGACGTTGATTATCATTACCCATGATGAACGGATTGCTTTGCAGGCAGACCGGGTCATCTCAATAGAAGACGGCCGGATTGCCAAGGATGAGGTGATTCGCCCGTGAATATTATGAATAAAGTCACCCTCCGCCATCTGAAAGAAAATAAGCGGAGAACGCTTGTTACAATCATTGGTGTCATTATCTCCGTTGCGATGATTACGGCTGTTGCTACATTAAGTGTTTCTTTCCTTGACTTGGCCATTAGGGAAACGATTGCTACAAACGGAGAATGGCATGTGAAATATAAAAGTGTAAACGAAGAGCAGATTCAGGCGATCGAAAAGGATGAAAATACAAAAGAAGTCATCCTGACCCATGACAAGGGATACGCAATAATCCCGGGACTGGATTTAGAGAACGAAAATAAACCTTATCTATTTTTCAGAGAGTATGATCAAAAGGGCCTGAAAGAATTTCCGATAGTCTTAAAAAACGGCCGTTTGCCGCAAAAAGAGAATGAAATTGCCGTATCTGAGGATTTTTTGAAGGAGTTTGGAGATTCTTTTGCCATTGGCAAGGAAATGTCCGTTGAGATTGGCGATCGTTTCGCTGAGGGGGAAGACCATCCATTAAAGCAAAGTGATCCGATACGAAGAAACGAATCGGGGGTTGCCGAGGAGTTAAAAGTGAAGGAAACGGTGACGTTCGAGATTGTCGGTGTTATTGAGCGTCCTTCCTGGGAATATTCCTGGTCCCCCGGTTATGCGGCAGTCAGCTATCTGGACCGTAGCAATCTTCAATCGGGAAAAACAGCCGATGCATCTGTGGTCGTAAAAGATTTAAAAAATGATTTATATGATAAAGCGATTAAGCTTGCCAAAAGCCAGCAAATAACAGAGTATGAATTTCACAGTGAATTGCTCCGCTATTATGGGGTGACCTCCAATGATAATTTGCGAACCACTCTTTATTCACTGGCGGGAATCATCATCGGGGTAATCATTGTCGGTTCAATTGCGTTAATTTATAATGCTTTTGCAATCAGTGTTTCCGAGAGGGCCCGTCATTTAGGGATGCTTTCCAGTGTGGGAGCAACTAAAAAACAGAAATTGAATTCGGTTCTGTTTGAAGGAGCAGTTATTGGAGCGGTTAGTATTCCGCTCGGGATTTTATCAGGAGTCGGCGGCATTGCTGTCACGTTTTATTTCATTAATAATTTTATTGATAATGCTTTAGGCACGACAGAAAAGCTGTCTGTTGTTGTTACGCCCGGCTCTGTTCTAACAGCATGCCTGGTCTCATTGGTGACAATCTTTGTTTCAGCATATATCCCGGCCCAGCGTGCTTCAAGAATCTCCCCGATTGAGGCCATTCGGCAGACACAGGATGTGAAGTTGACCGGGAAAAGAGTTAAGACCTCCAAGTTGATTCGAAAAATTTTCGGCATTGAGGCGGAGATCGGCTTAAAGAATTTAAAAAGAAATAAGCGCCGTTATATGGCCACTTTATTTTCTCTTATAATCAGTATCGTGCTCTTTTTAACGGTTTCCTTTTTCACGGAGAATTTAAAGAAATCGTTGGATATGGTACAAGAGGAAATCAATTATGATATTTCTGTTTCGTCATACGAAAAAGTGAACAAGGAAGATTTCATTCCTTTGACAAAACTTAAAGGAATCTCTAATTGGACAATCAATCAGTATACGTATTTGAATACGCAGTTCACTGAAGATGAGGTTCCTGATAAGGTGAAAGAATCACTTGGCACAGGAGAGGACGGAAAATATTCTTTCACAGTGTATCTTTATACACTCGATGAAGAAAGTTTCCGTGACTATGCTAAAAAGGCTGGAACAGATCCGAAAAAAATGACCGATCCGAAGAATCCGAAAGCGATTTTGATCAATGATATTACCTATTATGATTATGATGCGAGGAAGTTTGTGGAAACACAGGCGCTCAATAAAAAAGTCGGAGATACAATTGAAATATCTTATTTCAACTATGAAACAGAAGCGTTTCAGTTAATTGAGGAAGTGGAAATTGCAGCGCTGACCGGAGAATTGCCGATGGGGCTTACGCAAACAGTACCCGGAGGAGCGTTTTTGATCGTGTCTGAAAATGTAATGGATGCGATTTTGGAAAAGGTGCCTGAAGTTCATTTGGCTACTTCTTTATATATTGAAACTCCGGATCCGGCGGGAATTCAGGAAGCACTTGAAGAACTGACAACCCATGAAATGTATGTATATAACGTAAGTGAAGACAAGGAAAAGTTCGAACAAATGATATTAATAATGTCCATTTTCACGTACGGTTTTATCACTTTGATTTCCTTGATTTCGATCGCCAATATTTTTAACACGATTTCAACAAGCATCATGCTGAGAAAACGGGAATTTGCCATGCTCCGTTCTGTGGGCATGACACCGAAAGGCTTTAATAAAATGGTGAATTATGAAAGCGGCTTTTACGGAATTAAAGCTCTCTTATACGGGCTGCCGCTCAGTTTTGGAGTGATGTTTCTCATCTATCGTTCCATGGGTGAGACTTTTGAATATGGTTTTACCGTGCCGTGGAAAAGTATC
Source organism: Robertmurraya sp. (assembly GCA_025451895.1). Lineage (GTDB taxonomy): Bacteria > Bacillota > Bacilli > Bacillales > Cytobacillaceae > CALKIU01. Next base: position 3,153 of record JANWJP010000083.1, on the reverse strand, counting down.
ATCATAGCAGTTGTGGCCATTTTTATCATTGTCGGCTCGTCTATGCTGTACTCGACGAGGAAAATTAAGAACGAAAATATTATTGATGCTCTTAAACAGGAAAATATTTAAATGGAATTGAAAAAAGGGACGGCTTGATGCACGTCCCTTTTTTCATATATGCTGCTCTTCAAATACCTCAATCGATTCCAAGTTTCTGATCCATTCCTTCGCCTTGCTTCCATCATGATTGGAAATCCAGACGGTTCTATTTTTATCTGTGATCGATTTCCCTCTTAACCAAATAATCTTCTTCGAGTGCTGCAGGACCTGAGGTTCATAGTCTCCGAACCCTATAGGCGGGCCGGTGATTTTCTTTTGTTCCTTTGTTTTTAAGTTGATGGTATAAAGAACGGGAAGCGGATGCTTGCTGAAATCATTTGACCATTCTTTTTCCGCTACTCTTGACGTTACAAGGTTGTCATTCGTTATCCAATCAAAATCAAGGTCGGCATAGTCCGGGGGCGTAAGGGTGCCGGAAGCAGGCATGTCCCGAATCTTTAGTCTTTTATTCTTAAAACCAAAAACAAGCCGGCCGCTGCCCCCAATAAAGGCAATCGTATCTTCAGACGGTGCCCATTTAGGTTTCGCGACTCCGAAAATGACCTCATCTAAAACTTCAAAATTTTTTCCGTCCCGGTCGGTGATACATAGAAAATTGCTGTCCATGGCAAGAGAAGCCGTTGGTGAGGCAATAAAGGAAATCCATTTTCCGCTTGGTGAAAAGCTGAATTTGCCGGCAGAAACAGCAGGCATTTTGTCGTCGTTTAATCCGATTTCCCCGGGAAGCGTAAAGAATCGCTCTGTATTTGCAAAAAGGGGGGAATTTTGGTAATTGTCATTTATTTTTTTCTTATATAGAACAACATTTGTCCACCCGTCCGGCTTTAATACTGCAGAAGAAGAGAGAAGAAAGCCGGTTCCATCCGGCAGCCAGATATAGTCATCAACACCGGCCGCAACATTATAAAAACTGTTCATATCAGAGATGTTTAAGATGCCGTTAGCTTTAAAAGCAATGAGATTCCTTCCGGGCGACCATTGCGGTGCATATCCGTCATAAAAAATTTTTTTATGTTTGCCTGTTGCAGGCTCGTATGTCCAAATTTCCGTTTGTGTTTTTTCCTGTTCTGTTAAAGAAGCTTTGGTCACATATAAAATATACCTTCCATCTTTTGACCATTGAGGCTTTGAAATGACATTGCCGTTTCTGGTAATTTGCTGCTCTTTGCCGTCTGTATAAATCCAAAGGTCTCCTTCTCTGACGAAGGCCGCTTTTATTTCTGTTCTTTCATCGGCAAAGACCGGCAAAGGACAGATCAGTATTAAGACCATCATGAAAAGGGTAATGTTTCTGCTGGCCATGGTTTCAATGGTATCCTCCCATCCGTTTTTGTCTTTAATATTCTTCGCATTAAAAAAATATGTGACACAAGAATTACTTCCCAAAAATTATTGTTTTAACGGCCCGAAAAAATACAGTTTAACTATATAGTATAACTATACAGTTGAAATATATAGTTTAACGATATATAATCATACTATACAGTTAGCCGATATATATTTAACCTGCACAATCCAAAGAACATACAGATAAAGAAACGAGGGGAGCAAAATGAACAGAAATAAATATTTGCCATTAACAGAAACTGTGTATTATATTCTCCTGGCTCTATTGGAACCGGCGCACGGGTACCGGATTATGCAAAAGGTTGAAGAACTCAGTAACGGCCAGGTAAAAATGGCAGCAGGGACCCTTTATGGTGCCATTGAAAATCTGTTGAAGCAGAAATTTATTTTGCCGGTTGAGGTAAAAGGGCAGGACAGCCGCCGCAAGGTATATAAAATTACGGAAAAGGGCCGGGAAGTCCTGGAACTCGATTTAGAACGGATGAAACATATGATTACCATAACCGAACAGGCTTTGGCTCAAACCGAAGAATAAGAAACACTCATTTTGTGTTTTGCGAGTGTACAAAAGGAGGGTAACTTGTTAATGAAGAAACTGAAATTTTTTCTGAACTTCGAGAAAGAGGAAAAATGGCTGAATGACATGGCAGCCAAAGGCTATGAGTTGACACAAAAAAATTTCGGATACCGGTTTCGCAAGACAAAACCGCATAAGACCGTAATTAAGATTGATTTTCGTCAGTTTAAGACCCGGGAGGATTTTGAAGATTATCGGGCGCTTTTTGAAGATAGCGGCTGGAAGCATATTGCCGGCACAAAAAGCTCCGGGACCCAGTATTTTAAAAGAATCAGTGACGAAGCCAGTGAAGATATTTTTTCCGATTCTGAATCAAAAGCGGGCCGCTATAAAAGATTGGCGAAAATGTATTTTTCCTTAGCAATAATGTATTTACCTGTTTTTATAGCTCTCCTTTACTCGGATATATTCGATTATAGGGCCTTAATGAATCCGAAACTTCTTTATTTCACACCGGGATTATGGGAAAAGACAGGTATTGAATTTTTATCGGCATTTCTGTTTGAAACTCCGTTTGCCTTTATGAGAGGGTTCGCATGGTGGTTTTTCCCTGCAAGTATTTTGTTATTTCTTGTTTTTAGTGTTCTTTCCAGATGGCAGTATAAGAAAAGCATGCAGCAATAACAGTTGTTTCGTTGATTTTAAATATAGTAATGTAAACCGGCGGGAAGCTGATACTCTATTTTAGATCCCAAATAAAAATGAGGACGGAAAATTTGAGATGTAAAAATTGATCTTGGATCCCATTTGTAGGGGAAATACCTCAAAAAGGGGGTCCAAACTGGGAAGTTGGACCCCGAATGGAGGGGAAAAGAGTCAAAACGGGCCCTAACCTGTAAGATTAGATCCCATAGGATAGATCAGGAAGCAAAATGGGATCCAAAAACCCATATTAGATCCCGTTTTATAAGAAGAGCGCACGATTCGGGATCTAAAAGTCCATTTTAGGTCCCGTACAGAAACGGAACCGGCAAACACGGGATGCAAAACCGGAAGTTAGATCCCGAATGAAGGAGAAACCCCGCAAACCGGGATCCAAACCGGGAAGTTAGCTCCCGAATGGAGGGGAAAAGAGTCAAGATAGCCTCTAACCTGTAAGATTAGATCTCGTAGGAAAGATAAGGAAG
>JANWJP010000082.1 GCA_025451895.1 Robertmurraya sp. | reverse complement strand
CGATTTGGATACGGAAACATTAACGGTTCTGGAAGATTATTTGGATGATTTTCCGGGGGTTGTGATTACCGTTTCCCATGATCGATATTTCCTTGATAAAGTTGCTGACAGATTGCTTATTTTTAAAGGTAAGGGAATAGTTGACTCTTTTTATGGAAGCTATACAGAATATCTTGAACAATCACTGCTGGAAGAGTCTGATGCAACCGGGGCTGAGAAGGCGGAGAAAGAACGGCATCCCCGGGCGGAACAACGGAAAAAGAAAATGAGTTATAAGGAAAAGCGGGAATGGGAAACAATTGATGATGACATTGCAGCAGTTGAAGAACGCCTGAAATCTTTGGCTGAAGAAATGGCTGCGGCAGGAAGTGATTTTGAAAAAATCCGGACATTGATGGATGAAGAGACCGCCCTGAATGAAAAACTGGAATTTTTAATTGAAAGATGGAGCTATTTGGCGGAATTGGCTGAGGGAGAATAATCATAAAGAGATCAGTAGTCGGAAATCGGAAGTTTGAAGTCAGCGGCCGCGCCGGGGCGGCGGTTTCTGTACGAAAAGGAAATGAATTGTCAATATGGGGGCCTGATTAAAGCAAGCAACAGCCGAACGGATTTCGACTCTGTTCGGTTTATTTTTTAGCTGCAGACGCAAGTTCGATTTTGAAAAATATTTTGAATTGGTTATTGGTCTTAGAGTTTTTGAAAATATGAAACTCTTTAGTGATAAATTCGTAATAAAGTTATGGTAATCTTAAGTAAAGAAGATTTCCATTGGAGGTCAAATGATGAATATTGTAGAAGCGAAACGAATGACGGCCTTCGGACAGAGTATTTTTTCGGAACTTGCTGAAATAAAACGGCAGAAAATTGAACGGGGCCACCAAATGATTGATTTAAGTATCGGAAGCCCGGATCTGCCGCCACCTTCATTTGTGACCGAGGTCCTCTCTGAGGCAGTATTGGACCAGTCTTTGTACGGATATTCTTTAAAGGGGACCGATGCCTTTCACGGTGCCGTGAAGGATTTCTATTTGCGGCAGTACGGTGTGGAGTTAAACAAGGATGATGAGATTCTTGCTTTAATGGGTTCCCAGGACGGCCTTGTCCATTTACCGCTTGTTCTTTGTAATCCCGGTGATTATATTTTATTGCCCGACCCGGGGTATACCGCCTACACTGCCGGCGCTGCATTGGCCGGGGCGGAAATTTATGCGATGCCTTTAAAAAAGGAAAATAATTTTCTTCCTGATTTGGAGGAAATTCCAAAAGAAGTGCGGGATAAAGCAAAACTGATGATCTTGAATTTTCCGGGCAACCCGGTACCGGCAATTGCAACTAGGGAATTTTTTGAAAAGGTAATTGATTTTTGCCGCATTCATAATATCGTCGTTCTCCATGATTTTGCCTACTCTGAACTGTATTTTGAGGAGAAACCGCTCAGCTTTTTGTCCATTGAGGGAGCAAAAGATGTCGGCATTGAAATGAACTCTCTGTCAAAAACCTTTAATATGGCGGGTTGCCGGATTGCTTATGCAGTTGGAAATAAAACAGTTTTGAAAATGCTTGCTGATTTGAAGTCTAATCTTGACTACGGCGTATTTTTTCCCATTCAGGCCGCAGCGGTGAAAGCACTGCGAGATGAATCCTCTTATTTGGAAATGACAAGAAAGACTTATCAGGCGAGAAGAGACCTGCTTATCAACGGATTCAAAAAACTGGGCTGGGAGGTGCCGTCTCCGAAGGCAACCATGTTTATTTGGGCAGAAGTCCCGCCGAAGTATACATCCAAACAATTTGCTTTCGAGCTTATTCACAGGGCGAATATTGTTGTGACACCGGGAAATGCTTTTGGTGCCTGGGGAGAAGGGTATGTGCGGATTGCTCTTGTCCAGCCGGAAACCACGCTGCAAAGGGCGCTGCACAATTTGAAAAAGAGCGGGATTTTTCCTCCTCCTGCATATGCTTAATCATACTGCAAAATTTTTCTCAATAAAGCCGTGTTGCATCGAAAAAGTTAAGAGATGTAAGTAGTAACAGCATTACAAACCGGATTGTTTGAACACACGAAAAAATCAGTGTATGTGCCTTCCTTCAGCCCGGTACAGAAAAAATGGCTGAGGAAAAAATAGCTTTTTTCGTTGCGAAAAACAGGACGATAAAGCTATTTTTTTGCCTTCCATAAACCATGGCCGTCTTTTAAAGACCGGCGTCATTCTGTGGTATGATGGAAGCAGATGAAATACGGAATACAAATTACCTTCGCTTACAGAGGGGAAGAAATTACATGAATGAAACACTTACAAAACTAAATCGGGTTTATGAGCCTTTGACGAATGAATCATGGCTCAAAGTCCTTCAAACACCCGTTTCAAAAAGAGCTTCCTTTCTGCCGGATGAAAATCAAAAATTGCTCACTATTGGACAAGTTGTCGCCAGATTTCTAGGGGTGCCCGCTGATGAGGAAGATTATTATCAGCGCATATATGACTATGTACACGGGGAGAATTATAAACTTCGCCTTCTTTCGGCGGAAATACTGGATAAGAGTTCTGAAGAACATAAAGAAGACATGGAACTGCTCATTCCTTTAATCAAACAGGAACTGGAAAAGAGTGCCATAAAACAGAAATTGACAGCTTTCAACAGTGAAATTTTTTTAATTCCGTTCCGTTCATCTTTATTAACCAATCAGGTTTTCATAGCTTTTCAGGAAGTTTTAAACAGAATACAAAAAGAAATTGACGGGGGGATCATGAATCCGGAAATTCCGGCATTATTGGCGGAGTTGATTCAGTGGTCCCGGAAATTTTTAAAAGAGTTTTATGGAATAAATCCTTTGGAGGATATGCCGAAATTTCTCTGGTACGGCAATTTTCAAAAAAAACATGCGCGGTTTGTCCACTTTCTTGTCGGATTGGGCTGTGATATTGTAGTTTTTTCACCGGATGGAGAGGATATATTATCAGGTTTTGACGAGGCCGATTTGATTTTTGTCCGCCGGTTCAGGTATTTGAAGAACGCCCGTCCCTTTCCGAAAGAGAAGAGCCGTCGAAAGTCGACGCCGGCATACCGTGCCGCAAAGGAGATTGAAGACCTGTTATCAGGCGGAGGAACAGTATTATATAAAGAGTGGCAATTAAGAGATTATACGCCCCAATCACTGACATTGAAAACGACCTATGATGAACTTTTTATTCTCCTGAAAGAAACAGCCATGATCCGGCCCGGTTTTGAAGCAAGGAATGGAATCGTTAAAATCCCGTCCTTGTTTGCAAAAATACAGGGAATCAGCAGAAACCGTAGGGAATATTGGAATCGGATGCATTCATTGATCCTGACGGAAAATACGTTATTCATCAAGCAATTCCCTTTTTCAAGGAATATTGACAACGACCTCCGCTTCCATTACCGGCAATCCTTAGACAGGGACGGAATGCTGAACCCGGAAAAATTGCTGCACAGCCGTTTCTGGAAATACAAAAGGCTTCCCACCAGCCTGCAAAAGGGCATTGCATTTGCTATTCGCAATATATGCGGAAATCCGGCGTTAAAGCCTGTTTACAGAGAGTCTGTTAACGATTTGCGGGTTTATCTTTTTACACAAGTTTTGCAGCTACCCGGGGAAATATTAAAACTGCTGCAGAATTTTGATTATTCCCGGGAGGTTCCGAAAGTTGTTTTATTCAATAACGGGTTGAATGGGGTGTTAACAAGAGCAGATGCCTGTGCCTTGCTGCTTTTGAATCATATCGGCGTGGATATCGTGATTTATAACCCTTCCGGATTGAATGACATTGAAAACTATATTTATGAAGATCTGTTCGATGTTCACTGGCTGGAAGAAGTGGTTGATGAACAAGAATATAAGGAACCGTCTTTTTTAAAGAAACTCTATTATCAGGGACTTTTCCATTTGAAAAAAAGGAGTTTGAGGCCATGACAAAGAATCATCAAGCGGAATTTCCCTCCGGAAAAACGGATGAAAATATTCCCCAGGATAACCTTGCTGCTCCGAACCGTGAGCTTGTGGCCGATGAAGAAGTACAAAGCCTTGTGCGCACCCTCGATGTGAATAATCAGATTCAAGTACTTGAATTCGGCAAAGAACCTGCGGAACAAATATCCAAGTTTTCTGATCAGATTTTGAAAAATATACGGACTTCCTCTGTGGAAGACTCGGGTGAACTGTTAAAACAGCTCGGCAGAATTATGGATAAATTTGACCGCAATGATTTTAAACAGTCCCGGGGCGGATTTTTTGGAAAGCTGTTTAAACGCGGAGAAAAAATGATTGAAAAGCTCTTCAAGAAATATCAAACGATTGGCGGGGAAATTGATAAAATTTATGTAGAAATTTCCCAATATAAAAACCAACTCGTGGAAATGACGAAAATGCTTGAAAATATGTATGAAGAGAATTATCAATATTATTTGATGCTTGAAAAATATATAGCGGCGGGAAAGATCAAGCTGGAGGAATTAAGAAATCAAGAAATTCCTTTATTGGAGCAGAGAGCCGCCGGCGGAGATGATAAAGCAGCACTTGAAGTTGATTCCTTGAAAAAGGTTGCGGAACTGCTTGAGCAAAGAACATATGACCTGGAAACAGCCAGAATGGTATCCCTGCAAACAGCCCCGCAAATCCGTCTGTTGCAGCGGGGAAATACGAAGTTAATCGGGAAAATTAATTCTGCGTTTGTAACCACCATTCCGATTTTTAAGAACAGTATGATTCAGGCGATCAGTGCCAAAAGGCAAAAGCTTGTTGCGGATTCGATGGCGGAGCTTGACAGACGGACAAATGAAATGCTTCTGAGAAATGCAGAGAATATTTCGACTCAAAGCCAAGAAATCGCTAAATTGGCCGGAAGACTAAGCATTGGAATTGAGACGCTTGAAGAGACAATGAATATTATTTTGGAAGGTATGGAAGAAACTCTGAAGATCGAAGAAGAAAACAAGCGTTTAAGAGAAGAAGGAAGAAAGCAGCTGGAGCAACTACAGGAAAAGCTAAAAGGTCATTTAAAATCTGTTTCGGAACGTTCATAAATTTTATGTATCCGTTTTATTCATTGGCAGTGTTAAAGAGTATTGTCGATTCAGATATTCTTTAAATTGAAATGAAAGGCAAGCAGCCTTCTAGCAATTTAGATGTGTGCGGGCTAATTCGCGGATGCTTTTCAGTTTCCTGCGGGATTAGCGAGACAGGCGAGATCCCGCAGACACGTTTAAGGGAGCAAAGGCTAACTACGCTACATCCTGTAGCAACGCCTTTGTGACCAACGTCCTGTTGGCCTAAAGGCTAAGAACGCCACATCCTGTGGCAACGCCTTTGTAACCAACATCCTGTTGGCCTAAAGGCTAACTACGCTACATCCTGTAGCAACGCCTTTGTGACCAACGTCCTATTCGCCCAAAGGTTAAGAACGCTATATTCTGTGACACTTTATTTACGGGGCAATCCAACGGGTCAGCTTTTGGATTGCCCTTTCTGATATTAAGATTGTCAACGGAGTCATTTACCTCGTGTAGCTTTTGGCAGAAATTTTTTATGTCCGGAAAGAATTAATTCTATTTTTTTAAAAGATTATCAATCATGAAAGTAGATAAGATGGGAAAAACAGCGGCAGTCAGAAGCCCCAAAACCTTTGACGGGAAAGGCCCCCTTATGCATTTTCCTTATTTTCTCAGCCAATTCGCACTCTCCAATACTATTTTCATATGTTATAATTTTAATAATCTCTCCGTGCGGCCGTAAGTAATCAAAATGCCACCTGAACGGTTTATCTATTTTTTTGTGGCGGTTAATCCGTGCAGTGATATTTCGTTTTGCGCTTCCCACATAAACATATGTCCCTTTCTTAAAAGAAAAGGAACCAAGCCTGCCAATCTGTAGTTTTATATCCCGGTCAATTTTTAAATAAACCGCATACAAGCTGTGTGCGGGGTTTAGTGACTCAATCAAACCGATAACCTCCTTGTGAAGGTGACCCTCCATGCGCAAATTTCTACCATTGGGAGTTCTTTGTTTTCTCACAGTCTTAATACTCGGAAGTTCGCAAATCATGAATAAAGGAATTCTCCTGAAGGATTTTCCTGAACACTCAATTTTAAGAGAATCCTTGGCTCTTTCTGATAATCACGTCTTAAATGAAATGATTTTTCTCCCGGAAACGGACTTTTCTGTATCGGAAGCTGCTTCTATTATAGCATGTCTCAGCAGGATTCCTTACAAGCAGCTTGAAGCTTTAAAAAAGAGCAAAGTTTCTATTAAACTTTTTACAGGGAAGTTGACAGACCATCCTGCCGCAAGCCGCCTCAAAGGAGTGACTCCGAAAGGGTATCGCAGCGGAAAAACATGGGATGATGTTCCCGGAATGGGAGGCGGAAAAATGGTGTTTGTGAAGATTGGCCACAGCCGGAAGGGAATGGGGCACAGTTCGATTAACCTTGAGCTCCATGAAATTGCCCATTCCATAGATCGTTTTGTATACAATAATCTCCGCGGATCACGAGATTTCTTGCAATTGTGGAAAGAAGAACGGCACCTTCTGTTTCCGCAAAGCAAATATTTGCAGAGTTTTCCGGAGGAATATTTTGCCGAAGCGTTTGCAATGTATTATTATAATGATGTATCGAGGAAAAAATTAATGGAGCAGGCACCAAAAACTTATTTGTTTATTAAAAATCTTCCCTGAAATGATAATAATGTATTGAAACGGCTAAGAATATTCCAAAAATTTAGTCAATAGTGCCAGTCAATATTTATTATGTTAAAATATAAACCATGAATTCCTAAAAGGTAGTGGTGATGAATGAAACAATATTTAGATCTTTGCCGACATGTTTTAGACAATGGAGTCAAAAAGGCTGACAGGACCGGAACTGTAACAATCAGCACTTTTGGCTATCAAATGCGCTTTGACTTAAGCAAAGGTTTTCCTCTTTTGACAACAAAAAAATTACATCTGAAATCGATTATTCATGAATTAATCTGGTTTTTAAAAGGAGATACAAACGTTAGATATCTTCAGGAAAACGGAGTGCGGATATGGAATGAATGGGCAGATGAAAACGGTAATTTAGGCCCGGTCTACGGCTATCAGTGGCGTTCCTGGCCGGCTGCTGACGGGAAAACCATTGACCAAATCAGTGAAGTCATTGAGCAAATTAAAGTAAATCCCAATTCCCGCCGCCTGATTGTCAGTGCCTGGAATGTTGGCGAACTAGAAAAGATGGCCCTCCCGCCATGCCATATTTTATTTCAATTTCATGTTTCGGAAGGGAAACTCTCCTGTCAGCTTTATCAGCGATCTGCAGATATATTTCTCGGTGTGCCTTTTAATATTGCTTCTTACTCTTTGTTGACGATGATGGTTGCACAGGTTTGCGGCCTGGAGCCGGGAGAATTTATTCATACATTAGGGGACGCGCATATTTATAACAATCATATTGAACAGGTAAAGTTGCAATTGACGAGAACCCCTTATCCGTTGCCGAAAATGAAATTAAACCCGGAAATTAAAAATATTTTTGATTTTAAATATGAAGATTTTGAATTAACAGATTATAAGGCCCATCCTCATATAAAGGGAGAAGTGAGCGTATGATTTCTTTGATTGCAGCCATGGATGAGAATCGGGTTATCGGGTCAAATAATGAAATGCCGTGGCATCTTCCGGAGGATTTAAAATATTTTAAACGGGTAACAATGGGACATCCGGTTATTATGGGGAGAAAGACATTTGAATCGATAGGACGCGCTCTTCCCGGCCGGACAAATATCGTGGTTTCCAGACAAACGGATTATACGGCGAAAGGCTGCACGATTGTTAACAGTATTGAGGAAGTCATGGAATTGATTGAAAGGAATCCTGATGAGGAATATTTTGTAATTGGCGGAGCAGAGATTTTCAGGGCACTGTTGTCTGTTGCGGATCGTCTTTATATTACATTTATTTATGAAAAATTTGAGGGAGATACTGTGTTCCCGCCGTTTAATATGAATGAGTGGGAGCTTGTTTCTACTAAACCGGGTATAAGAAATGAAGAAAATCCATATGATTATGAATTTTTGATATACGAACGAAAAAAGGATGAAAATGCCTGAAAGTTTTGTAGGAAAAAGCTGCCTTTCTCTTGAACGGCAGCTTTTTTCCTTGCAGCAAGTGGATGAAATGTATAGGAACCAAGGAACAAAAATGAAGTTTATATAAAATTTTAATGATTCTTTTATACATTAAAATTTAAGAAAACTCTCAAAATATAGATTTCAACTCAAAATATCTATGAAATTTCAGTATAAAGTGTTATAATTTAAAAATTAGATCAACTAAGGGCAAGAAACGAGGGAAAGGTATGGAACAGGAAGTAAAACGGAAAAGATGGGTACAGCTGGAAGATGTTATTATTGCATACCAGAATTTAAAGGATATCGTTACCCATACACCGCTGCAAAAGAATGAACGGTTATCTGAAAAATATGAATGTAATGTCTATTTAAAAAGAGAAGATTTGCAAGTTGTTCGATCTTTTAAACTCAGGGGAGCCTATTACAAATTAAAAACTCTTGATAAGGAGACATTAAAAAACGGAGTCGTATGTGCAAGTGCCGGTAACCATGCCCAGGGGGTTGCATATGCATGCCGTCATCTCGGGGTTCACGGAAAAATTTATATGCCGACAACGACGCCAAAACAAAAGATCGGTCAAGTGGAACTGTTTGGGAGAGACAGTATAGAAATTATTCTTGTCGGAGATACTTATGATGCTTCCTATGAAGAAGCAGTAAAATGTGCGGAAAAGGAAGGACGGGCTTTTATTCATCCCTTTGATGATAAAGAGGTAATTGCCGGGCAAGGAACGGTTGCAGTAGAGATCTTAAATGATTGTGAAGAACCGATCGACTATGTGTTTGCGAGCATTGGCGGCGGGGGGCTTATGTCTGGTCTTGCTGCATATATAAAAGCCATCTCTCCAAAAACAAAAATGATTGGTGTGGAACCGCTCGGGGCTCCTTCTATGAAAAAGTCGATTGAAAATAATAAGGTGACCACTCTTAAAGAAATTGACAAATTTGTTGATGGTGCAGCAGTCATGACTGTAGGTCAAAAAACTCTGGATATTTGCAGTGAATTGCTGGAAGATATAGTTGTTGTACCTGAAGGAAAGGTATGTACAAGTATTCTTGAACTGTACAATGAACATGCGATCGTGGCGGAACCTGCCGGTGCTCTTTCAATTGCTGCACTCGATTTTTACAAAGATAAAATTAAGGGAAAAACCGTTGTTTGTGTAGTCAGCGGAGGAAATAATGATATTGGCCGGATGCAGGAAATCAAAGAACGCTCATTATTATATGAAGGGCTTCTTTATTATTTCATTGTGAATTTCCCGCAAAGAGCCGGTGCTTTAAGAGAATTTTTGGATGAAGTTCTCGGACCGACTGATGATATTACAAGATTTGAATATACTAAGAAGAACAATAAAGACAGCGGTCCTGCACTCGTGGGCATTGAGTTGAGAAAACGCGAGGATTACGAACCGCTGCTAAAAAGAATGGATAAAAAAGGCTTTCCTTACAAAGAAGTTAACAAAGATAAAGATTTATTTAACCTGTTAATTTAATGAAATGATTTTTATCACAATTTATGAACTTTTTTTGAAATGTGAAAATCCTGTGAACAATGATCTTTTTTTCCCATAATACCGGTGAAAAATACTATAATCATATTGTCATCACAAGTAACCGTAAACTGAAGGAGTTGTTCATATATGCTGTCAAACATCGGTATTCCCGGTCTTATTTTGATTCTGGTATTGGCGCTAATAATTTTCGGACCTAAGAAGCTCCCTGAAATTGGCCGGGCATTTGGTCAGACTCTCCGTGAATTTAAGAAATCAACCCGTGAATTAACCGGCGATGTGGTAGAGGAATTGGAAGAAGTTAAAAAAGATGTAACCTCTGTTACAAATGATGTCAAAAACACGGCAAAGGATATGACAAAAGTTACAAAATAAGGTGTGAGATACTATATCTTGCACCTTTTTCATCAATAAACTGAACAAAGGGGTCACCTTATATCAGTAACATAATTGATTTGGCAGGGGAAATGCATGGAAGATAAAGAATTAAATCTCGTTGAACATTTGGATGAATTACGAAACAGGCTGATTATTTCCGTTGCGGCATTTATTGTTTTTTTTATCGTCGGTTTTATATTTGTTGAGGATATTTACAACTGGTTTGTCCGGGATCTGGATGTTAAACTGATTGTTCTCGGTCCCAGTGATATCATCTGGATTTATTTTATGCTCGCCTCTGTTATTGCCATTGCCGGAACGATTCCTGTTTTGGCTCTGCAAATCTGGTTGTTTGTTAAACCGGCATTGAAACCGATTGAACGCAAGGTTACCTTATCCTATGTACCGGCATTGTTTCTTTTGTTTATTGTCGGTCTGGCATTTGGTTATTTTGTTATCTTTCCCGTCCTGATGCAATTTTTGATCGAATTGGGCGGAGAAATGGTTGTGACAAACTTTACGGCAGAAAAATATTTCCGTTTTATTTTGTATACAACCCTGCCGTTCGGGTTCTTATTTGAACTTCCGGTTGTTGCAATGTTCTTAACTTCACTGGGAATTATTAATCCATACAGACTGCAAAAAATCAGGAAATATGCTTATTTTATTTTAGTTATCATTGCAGTCATTATTTCACCACCCGATCCGATGTCAGATATTATTGTTGCCGTTCCGCTCCTCGTCCTGTATGAAATCAGCGTTAATATTTCAAAAATTGCTTACAAACGCAAATTAAAGAAAGAGGAAGAGTGGGAGCGTCAGTTTGAACAGCAGGAAGACAGTTTGCCTGCAGAACAAAAAAAGGATAATGAGGATATCGGTTGACAAAAAACCCTTTGTCCTTTTTGGATAAAGGGTTTTTTTAACCAGGAGACGCATGTTCCCGGCTGTTTTTCCAATTCAGAATTGAAAATTTACAGATAAAAAATTTGGATTTTTTTACTTTAAGAAATAAAAGACATTAAGTTCTGATTGAAGTATAATGTAATTAAACGGTTACAAAAGAGGATTGATATTTTGCTATTTAAAAGCCTGGAGTTCAAGAATCATGTTGGACAGAAGGTAAAAGTGATTGATATTCCTGTGTTAAGCCGGAATAACCCTTATTATTTGTTAATTCAATTCCGGCTGCAGATCTTTGTAAACAGTCTTTATAAAAAAGAAAAAGTAAAAAGCTGCTACTCTTTTCGACTTTATTTAAAAGGGGTGCTTAAGTGGCCGGTTTATGAAGAAATTTTTAAGTCAGGCGATGTAAAAAGCAACGCTTAAGAATTTTAAAGGTATCGGTTTAACACCGATACTTTTTTGTTTCAAAGGGGAAAATACTAATCATAACAACAATACTAAAAAATACGGCAGCAGGAGTGTGGGGAATTTGACAAAAATTAAGATTGTAACTGATTCAACTGCGGATTTGAGCACAGAGGAGATCAGCCGGTATAATATTGAAGTTGTTCCATTGTCTATTCATATTGATGAAAAATCTTATACAGACAGGGTGGATATATCCCCGGAAGAGTTTATGGATAAAATGAGGGAAGCGAAAGAGTTGCCGAAAACCTCCCAGCCTCCTGCAGGGTCATTTTTAAACTTGTATGAATCCCTTTATGAGCAAGGATATGAAGTCATTTCAATTCATATGTCCGCGAAGATGAGCGGAACGGTTCAAGCGGCGGAGACCGCAGCCTCCCTGTCGAAGGCGAATGTAACCGTAATTGATTCAACCTTTATTTCAAGAGCATTGTCCTTTCAAGTTCTGGAAGCGGCAAAAATGGCTCAGGAAGGAAAGTCCATTCATGAGATCCTTACTGCGCTGGAAAAAATCCGCTTTAAAACAAGGCTGTTAGTTTATGTAGATACATTGGAGAATCTCTCTAAAGGAGGAAGAATCGGGAAAGGCAAAGCGCTTATCGGAGCATTATTGAATGTAAAACCGATTGCTGCAGTTATTGACGGTGAATATACACCGATGGGCAGGGTACGAAACCAAACACAGGCCGTGAACCTGCTTGTTAAACATTTTGCCTCAGATATTAAAGACAGGGTGCTTAAACGGGTTGACATTGCCCATGCAGAGGGAATGGAAATGGCACAACGGGTAAGAAAGGCAATTTTAGAGTTAACCGGTCATGAAAGAATAAACATAACTTTTACAACTCCCGTTATTAGTACTCATACCGGCCCCGGAGCCATCGCTTTAATGTACTGGGTTGAATGAAAAGTCTTTTCAATTGGCCCCGATGCAACCGCATAGAAATCAAATCTTTTGGTTACTGTTTGTTCCGGCAAAGGGGCCGTACGAAAAGTCCCGAAATAACAGCAAGTGAAAAATCTCCTTTCTATAAAAAGGAGGTTTTTGTTTTTTTATTGTCTTTTTTTAGAAGGATTTTTGACATATAAGTCGAAATGGAAGATATAAGTATTAATCTCAAAAAAAGGAAGAGATGGAATGAGATATGGGAAGAGCTTTAAGAAAATTTGATATTGTAAATCGAATGTTGTTTTTCTTCTTTATTACTGCTCTTCTGGGTGCGTCGCTGTTCATATTCGCCATTTTAGCCGTACATAATCATCAAAACCGGGAGCGGCTTGCGGAACAACTTGTCGGATTGGTGTCAGTATTAAGCAGCGGGATTCAAGAAGAACATATCATCTCAGTTCTTAATCAAAAATCTGCACAAACCCCTTCCTATGAAATACTCACAGAACAACTTTTAAACATTACGAAAGAATACTCGCCCTATTTTCACGCAGACATAATTAAATACAAAGATAATAAAGCTTTTCTCATTGCAACGTCACAGAGTGAAAACTTTGCCGGCAGAAAAGTATTGACCGATTATCTTCCATCTCAGGAATATATGGAGGCGCTGGCCGACTCAGCGGAAAGCGGAGAACCAGTTTACAGCAAAATATATGAAAGAGAAGATTTTTCCTATCTTTCAGCTTTTTCGCCAATCAGAGATGAACAAGGGAACATTATTGCTTTCCTGGCTATTAATGCTGACACCCGGTATTTGCAGCCGCGGGAACAGCAGGACACCGTCCTTCTTTTTGGGATTCTTGCATTGATAGTGGTCAGTACATATTTTTTATTAAGGACAGGAATAAACAGGATCCTAAGCCCTGTTATTGAAAAAAATAGAGGCCTGGATCAGCTTCAGGTTGCAGAAAAAATGAATGCCATCGGCCAACTGGCGGCATCCGTTGCACATGAAATCCGCAATCCTATGACTGTTGTCAAAGGTTTCCTGCAAATTTTTCTTTCCAAAGAAAAACTGATCAGTTTTTCTTTGGAAAGAAAAATTTGCAGGAAACCTTTGACAACAGTCATAGGATTGCGGAT
>JANWJP010000081.1 GCA_025451895.1 Robertmurraya sp. | reverse complement strand
TTTTCCCGAACCCGGTTAAACCGAGAACGAGGAAAATGACGGCGATAATGAGCTGAATCGCCACCAATGCTTGAATGGCTTCGGGGCCCGGCTCAAACTTGCCGATATACAAAATAATAATCGGCAGAGCCGGCGTGATAAATCCTGATACAAACGGCACGCCGAGTGTTGAAGGAAGCAACATAAGAAATTGTGTGAGAATCACAACGGCAAGGGCGGCTTCAAACGACATGCCCACCACTGATGTGTGGATTTCGATCATGCTGAGCCCGATCGTGAAAATAACAAATCCTTGAATAAACTCCGGAATTTCCAATCGGTAATGAATAAAAGGAAGCCGAAGCTTATAATTGCCGAGCGGCCAATATGGCTGCTCTTCGCCATCCCTTCTTTTATAGAACGACAAACGAATCCCCCCGTTCAAGGGCTGAACCAGCCTTTATTGATAAATTCCCATGCGATTTTTTGAGGAAAAAGCGGATCCAGAATCGCTCCGATTAGGCAAAAGCCTGATTTTGCCGGTCTTCACCGGAGGACTCCGCCGAGCTTTTCTTTCAGCCGTTGCTGCAGAAGCACCTTTTTAATTTTCCCGCTGGCCGTTAACGGAAATTCGTCAATAAAGACAATATGATCGGGAACTTTGTAATCGGCAACTAAATCGGAAAGGTATTCTTTTATTGACTGTTCATCTTCTTTTTTGCCCGGCTTTAACTTGATGGCCGCACAGGTGACCTCACCCAGGACGGTATCGGGTAGTCCGACAATAGCCACATCCAAAACAGCAGGATGTTTGTATAAATGTTCTTCAATTTCCCGGGGGTAAATGTTATAGCCGCCACGGATAATCATTTCCTTTTTGCGTCCTTTAATCCGGACATAGCCATTCTCATCAACGGTGCCCAGATCTCCTGAGTAATACCAGCCGTTTTCATCGAGGGCTTCCCTTGTTTTTTCCGGGCTTCCAAAATAACCTTTCATAATGCCGTAGGACCTTACCGCGATTTCGCCGACCACTCCCGGCGGCACTTCATTGCGGTTTTCATCGACAATTTTTCTCTCTGCCCCCGGAAGCGGCCGTCCCACCGTCTCCGAGCGGAGATAGTCATCATCATCAAAATCGGTCATCGTAATGGTCGTTGAAGATTCCGTCATCCCGTAGGAAACAACAATATCACAGCCCATTTCCGTCCTGATTCGGCGGACAATTTCTTCCGGGCACGGCGCTGCGGCAATAATGCCTGTTCTAAGTGAGGATAAATCGTACTTTTTAAAGGAAGGGTGATTCAGTTCCAAAATAAACATCGTCGGTACGCCATGATGGACAGAGATTTTTTCCTGCTCAATCATTTTAAGGGTCTGTTCTGCCTTAAACTCCTCCATGAGAACCATTTTTCCCATTACGGACACGGCCGACAAAATTCCGGGGATCAGGCCGAAACAATGAAAGGCCGGTACAACAATGAGAAAAACATCGTCACTCGTGCATTTCATGTATTGTGCTGAAATCACAGCGGTATGAACGAAATTTTTATGCGTTAACATGGCGCCTTTGGGCACACCTGTTGTGCCTGATGTATACAGAATTGAAATAATATCTTCTCCGGGGTCTATGGATACTTGGGGAACTTTTGACAGATTGCCTGCTGCGAGCAGTTCATCATATGACAAATAAGAGTCTTTTTTGAAGCGGACTGTAAAAATATGCTCAAGCTCCGTTGCACGGTCATTTTTGAATTCCTCCAGGAACTCAAAATGGGACAGCCCTTCTCCGATAAAAATGGCCTTTGCACCTGAGTGGACTAAAATGTACTGCAATTCCTCCCGGCGATACCTGATATTAGCCGGCACCAAAATTGCCCCCAATGTTGCGGCGGCAAAGTAAATGGAGACAAATTCTTGCCAATTAGGCAAAAATACAATCATTCGATCGCCTTTCTGAATTCCTTTCGCAGCGAGAGAGGATGCCAGCAATTGCACATTCTCATAAAGTTGTTGATAGGAGATCCGCTGATATCCGTCATAAACAGCTTCCTTGGCCGGGACTTCCCGGACCGCTCTTTGAAGCAATTCCGGCACTGAAAGATGATAACTCATTTACTTTACCCCCTCTTAAATTGATTTAATCTTATCTCTTTTTTTCTGTTACTGCTTTACATTCCTTTCCTGAAGATTCACTTTGAAAGCCTTTTCCGTTTTTCTAAAACCGATGTTCTTCCTCCTTTACACTATTTGGGATTTTATGTAAAACATTATAATGGATAGGATTTACCGAAAAAATCGGCAGGTTATAGGAAAATGCGAAGGCATGTTTCATATATATTGACGAGACTAATAGTTTAATCTTCCGGGCAGATTGAAGGCGGAGAAGGAACATATCATCAGTAAAAATCTCCCGGACAGTTTTCAAGTTTTTAAGTAAATTCCCGAACCAAGCCTGCCGGCAGTCAGGTGAAATCTCACTTAAGCAGGGTGAGAAGCTTTTTTTAAATAAAAAAACCGCCCAATGGCGGCTGATTTTTTGCTGTCTTGAAGATTTTTATTTTGAAAACTGGTCGTAAAACAAATCATATAACCGGTAGGCCAGCATCAGATTAAAGCGATGGTCCGGATCATCCAATTTAATCTTTAAAAGACTTTCAATTTTTTCTAATCTGTATAACAGCGAACTGCGGTGTATATAAAGTTCATTGGCTGTTTTTGATATATTCCCGTTGTTGTGAAGAAAAATTCTCAGCGTATGAAAAAGGTCAGCATTTTTTTCAGAAGAATATCTGCGAAGCGGATAAATGTATTTTTCCAGGAACAGTGCGGTGATGGCAGAGTCTTTCATTTCCCGTAATATGGCGTAGGAGCCCATTTCATCAAATAAGGCAATCCTTTTATCTTTAAAGCGGTTTTTTACCACATTCAATGTTTCCCTTGCCTGTTGATAACTTTTATAATAATCCTCAAGTTTCTTTGTCTTTCCCCCCACCCCTATATAGACAAGCAAATCCGGACTCTCCTCACGCAGCCATTTGTTTATGCGTTCATAAAACGAAGACCAGTAGCTCTTTGGTTTTTTCATTTCCTTTGCAGCAGGCACAATGACAATATATTCATCTTTTTTGCTCGTCACTTGTATTTCCGGCTCATACATCGTGATCCGCCTTTTTAACCGGTCCCACAGGAGCGATTTCCGGGCTTCTTTTTCGAGAATGTTCTCCTCTTTTGCCTCTGTTGTGAACGACAACACGGCAACCCGGTGTGTTTCAAACAAATTCCATTTGAACAGATTGGCATATTGAATGATACTGTCCGGTTCCCGGATGTTCTTGACAAGAAGTTTGTTAATAAAACTGTCCTTTACCTGTTCCCTGGCATCGATGATCAGTTTTTGTTTGGCAAATTGAGAAGCGTAAATATTCAATGCCAAATCGATTCCCAGCTGGTCAAAGTCATTCATGGCTCCGTCAAAATTTTCAACGGCCAGGTATCCGGACAAGTCGCGGCCGTCATTAATCGGCCAGATATCTATTTGGTTTTCATTGTCCTCAGTGATATTTAACCAGCCTCTCTGATCAGTGCCAATAATTT
The DNA here is from genome assembly GCA_025451895.1 of Robertmurraya sp. Taxonomy (GTDB): domain Bacteria; phylum Bacillota; class Bacilli; order Bacillales; family Cytobacillaceae; genus CALKIU01. Next base: position 37,369 of record JANWJP010000081.1, on the reverse strand, counting down.
TGCAACTGGCTTTCTCTATCAGTTCAGCCAGCCTGTCCTCCCCGCCTTCAGACAGATAATGAGTCAGCGGTCGGAAAAAGCGGTCAAACAGAATGACATTTCTTGAAAAATATTTGCCTACCAGAGTTGTGATCCCGCTGAAACTGTTACCTTTCACCGTTTCCATAACAAGAGACTGCTGAAATTCGAGGAGAGAACGAAGCTTTCTTTTATGATTTCTGACATTATTATATAATCTGATATTCTCTAAAATAGAGGCAAAATGATTTGCCAGCAGGCGGAGAAGCTCCAGGTCTTCAGTAGTGTAGATTCCGGTCTGCTTATCATGTACATGCAGAACCCCGACTGTTTTTAATTCCACTGTCAGGGGAACGGTAATAGCATTGCCGCCGCTTTTCTCCAGGAAGGGAAAATAGTCTTCCAGAATATTGTTTTGCAGGGAAATGACTTTATCGCCTTGCATTTCTCCGAAAGAAGGAGGCTGAAATTGAAAGCAATTATTTTGTTCATTGTAAAGATAAATACAGGCTTTCATCGATTCTGTCCCCTTACCGGCCCGTTCGACGATCGTTTCAATGACTTTTTCTTGAGGGGAATGCAGACTGAGATTTTTGCTAATCCATTCTGCATTTAACATCTTGCGTTTTTCGGTCTCTTTTCTCTTGGCAAGATTGAGGGCGATGGCGATATCCTTGCCAAACTCCGAAAAAACAGAACTCATTTCCTTATAGAGAACAATATCCGTCTTAAAACCGATAATGCAAAATCCGTAGCTTCTCACATCCTCAATTAACGGAACGGAGAACCAGGTGGCCATGTCTTCTTTTTTCAAAAGGGCGGTAAAAGGACAATCCCCCATTTCGTCATAGGTAAGAGGCTGATATAACAAGGGATTTGTGCCTTCATCAATCTTAACCGGCATCCTGTCCGTAAATGCCACCGCCGCCCCGCTTGTCACTTTTGCAACCAGTTTGTCATCCTCCAGCAGAATAATTCCTGCAAAGTCACATGGAAACTGGGTACGGAACGAATCAATTAAGTATTGCAGCGTTTCCTTTTCCGTGTCAAAATGAATAAGCTTTCGTGCGACGGTGCGCAAATGATTTTCAACTTTTTTGATTAATTGCTGCTGTTTGACAGCATTCATTGTTATGGACTCCCCTCCTTATTGTTAAAATCTGACAATTTCTATTTTTAAAAGTTTGATTGGATCCGGTTAAGATTTTTTAGAAGAAACAAAATAACCAAAACACTGAAACGATTGCGGTTTGTTGTTTTCAACTTCGCATTAATATAAATGATCAATCTTATGTATTCTCAAAGAACCGGCTTTGTCAGCAAACTCCCGGAGGCAACCGGACAGCTTAAGTTAAAAACAGCCGGGCAGCTCTCCTGTCCTCTTATTAGCAACTTTTTCTTTCAATTTATTAACCTTTTCTTAAAATGAAAGAATCTTAGTTCGCATTAACGCACTAAGATTCAAAATATACCGATAATCCTATTATTACATTTATTGGCTAATTTTGTAAATATTTTATACTTTATTCTTATTGACAAATCATATTTTCATAATCAAAAGCTTACTTCTGATGGGCGTTCACGGGAATTCTTACAAACGCTCCAGAATATCCGGGGGTTCTACAGTCTTTCCCAAATAGCCGCGATTCCCTGGCCCCCTCCGATACATAATGCGGAGGCCCCATATTTCTTATTTTGTTCATGCAGTTCATAAATCAAACTGAGAGAGATCCGCGCTCCGCTCGCTGCCAACGGATGTCCCAATGCCACAGCACCGCCGTTAACATTCCCGATTTCAGGAGCAAAACCGAGCTCTTTTTGACAAGCCAAATACTGCGCGGCAAATGCCTCGTTAATTTCGATCAGGTCAAGATCCCCGAGACGAAGATTGGCATTTTTCAATGCTTCACGGATAGCCGGAACGGGACCGATTCCCATCAGTTGCGGATCCACCCCCACTGCACTCCAGGACACAAGCCTTGCCAGCGGTTTTAAACCGTTCTTTTCTGCATACTCTGCCGAAGTTAAAATGACCGATGCCGCTCCGTCATTAATTCCGCTTGCATTGCCGGGCGTCACCACTCCGTTTTCTTTAAATCTCGCCTTCATTTTTCTTAATACTTCCAGTTCAGTGGGAATTGGCTGTTCGTCTTCAGTAACGATTTTTTCCCCGCGGCGGGTCCGGACGGTTACCGGGACGATTTCTTTTGCCAGCCTCCCCGATTTCATCGCCCGAATAGCACGGTCATAGCTGAGCTTGGCAAATTCATCCGCTTCCTCGCGGGAAATATTGTATTTTTCGGCCACATTTTCAGCAGTCATGGCCATCGTGCAACCGCCAACTGTATCATGGAGGCCTTCCCATAAATAATCGACGATTTGAAGCCCTTCTCCAAGGCGTGTTCCCCATCTGGCCCCCTGAATCAAAAAGGGGATTTGACTCATATTTTCCGTGCCGCCGGCTAAAGCTGCCTGTGATTCTCCAATTATAATATTTTTTGCAGCAGTAAGGATCGCTTCAAGTCCGGAACCGCACAGACGATTGACGGTTAAGGCGGGAACATGAACGGGCAGTCCGGCTTTTAATGCGACGTGTCTGGCAAGAAAATGGGCATCTGTACTGGATTGCTGGACATTGCCGATCACGGCCTGATCAATGTCATCTGCGTCTATTCCTGATCGGGCAATCGCTTCTTTTGCGCTGATTGCCCCTAAATCACTGGCGGAAATGTCCTTGAATGAACCGCCGAATTTCCCAAAAGGTGTTCTTGCTCCGTCAATGAGTACAACTTCATTTCTTCCCATCCCGCATCACTCCATTCTTTTTTACATAAAATTCCGGTTAAACTTGTAAATGTATTATAACTTGTTAAAAAACAGCAAGTTACCGGCAGATTGCAGGAATATTCTGCGGGTTATTCATACAAATTGCGGAGTGCGGGTGTGAAAGAAGGGCCGATGCACGAACCATTCATTTCTTCTATCTTTCGGGCAGCGCTTCTCCAATAAAAAAATCTTTCCCCTTAAAAATGCAGGGGAAAGACCATTGAAATCAATATGGCTGCAGCAAAGGAAAGCACCGCTGCAAGCGCCATTTGTCTCGGATTTTTATAAAACAAAACACCGGCCAGAAGAAACATAATAAATTCGTCAATATAGACCAAATCAATATAAAAAAAGCCGATTCCCAATGAAAGGCTTAATAGTAAACCCAGCGGCAAAGCCGGTAAAAAATGGGCCAAACGGAGATCATGCCTGCCGAACCAACTGATCACAGCCAAAACAGGCGTTGCCAGGGCCGCTGCCCCCCAATACAAAAAGTAGCCGGTGGGGAAAAATCCAAATAACTGCGCAGAGTAGACATAATAACTGATGAGCATACCCGCAAAAAACAGGAAAGTATGAACAGCCGCCTTAAGCGCTGTTTTGCTGAAAACAGCAATGATGATGACGAAAAATACCCATATTCCCAGTCTTGTCATCATATTTGCAGCATAGCTGAGAAAATCGTTTAACCGGCTTCCGTCGACGGGGACGGTATCCAAAAATTTTGCAATCGCACCAACCGCAATTCCTGAAATCAAATAAATGAATATTCCCGGAAGATATTCTTTTAGTTTCATCGTTTCAACCCTCAAACCTAATTTTTTCGCATTCAATGATTCTATCAAACAAAACTTGATCAATCTTCCCGTATTCAATGATTCTATCAATCAAGGACTTGATCAATTTTCTCACGGTCATTTCATTCGAACGATTTTGTCAATTTATTAGCAGAATTGTATATTTCTATTTTACCTGTTGAAAAAGCAATAGTTAATAATAAATAGAATATTTTGCAAATTATCACTTTCCTTAAAGAGAAAAATGGCCCCTATGAAACAAAGAAGCCATTCAAAATGACTGACAGACTTTTTTGCCGCAATGATTATAAAATAGTAGGCAGTCCATTAAATTGTCAGCCGCGGGTTTGATTCAGGTCTACCACTGATGGGTGAGAAGCCTCCGTCACAAACGCTCCGTTCCCAGCCGGTATAATAACGACCAGCTTTTGTGCTTCCAGCCGTTGGAGGACATCCTCAAGCTTACTCTCTTTTAAATCAAAGCTTTCTTTTATTTCAACAGGTGCCACACGGCCGTATTGTTTTATAAACGAGAGAATGTTTTTATCGGTCGCCCTCTCTTGTTCTCCTGTGACCTCCCCGTTTGTGATCGTATCGATTGCTTTTTTAATTCTTTCAAAAGGCTGAAAACCCCTGAGAATTGTCTCCTTTTTCCCATATTGAATTAAGAAAGTCGGAAATACTCGTACACCGTATTCCTTCACCTTTTGCAGGTCCTTCTGAAAGGCTTGTTCAGCCGGTCCGTCTGCCATATGTTCAATAAACAATTCCACATTGAGACCCGTTTCCTCAGCCAGAATGACCATTTTTTCCAGGCGGATTACAGGAATGGCATCCACAGCGATTGCTTCCTGTATTCTCCGCAAAAACTTCCGCGCCAGGCCGGCATTCTGGAGTTCGGCAGCTTTGCAGCCTTTATTAAGCGGATATGTAGAAGGATAATCTTCGGAAAAAAGGACAATTCCCTCAGTTTGAACAGGCATGCCGTGTTTTTTTGATGCCTCGAGCCAATGCTTGCTGAGATTTTTATTCGACAAGGAAATATCTCTGCCAATTTGGTTTTTGGCATCATAAAATTTGCGAATATCCCGAATTAATCCGCCCATGACAAACTTAAGTTCCACCCGGTCCTTATAATATGTTTCAATTTTTCGCAAAACCGGTTCACTGCCCCAACACCAGGCAGAAGCAGGGTCAGTAAAAACATAAATATTCACAGATAAGGTATTCACAGCTTTTCACCATCCGTTTGTCTCTTTGTTGTTTCAGAAAAACAATGGACTTTCATCGGAAAGACTTTTTTCAATGTCCGGCTTCCATTCCATTCGGGCTTCTTTATGAAAATAACCGCCATTTCATGCTAAGTCCATTATTACATTTCCCAAACTTCAGGTAAAACAATATTTTTTCAATAAAAATTTAAAAGGCCGGCCATATGAAGGCCAGCCTTAAATGTTTATACATTCTTCACGGATTTAAAAAAGGCAAGAACAGAATCGAGGACAAAGCCGAAAAGCGTCAGAATAACAATGATGATGGTTCCGTTGCTCCAAATTCGTTCAATCGTTTGATACAGTTCCGTTCCCGGTTGAATGATTCCTGTCCCGGCCAATTCGCTCATAAAATCCGGATTCCAGAATGGAGCTTCCAGGGCGATCATAATCAAAACGGTTGCCAGAGACAGAAGACTTACCAGTGAAATTTGAATGGCTAGTTTTTTTGTCCATTTTCCCGAAACAAGCTTGAGGATCTCTTTTAAAATGCCAAAACCGACAAGGAGCAAAATAAGCGGAAAGTAAACAGAAAAACTTTCCTTATTTAAGAAAGGAACAGATACAAAAGAATCTCCCGATTTGATGGCAGGAATGGCAAAATAACTTGCGCCAATGAGAAAGCCAAAGAAAATCGTAAAAATAATATTGATGATTGTTTCCGAACGTTTAATCACAGATTTTTCATCCGGAACCTCCGGCAGTTCTTCAGGATCCCATGATTCCAAATCATCCAAATTCTTAACGCTCTTGATGCCGAAGTACTGAATCCCTGCAAAAATAAGGGTCACCCACCCCAGCGCAGCGATCGGAATTTGCACCAGAGAAAGAATAAAATCAATAAAATGATCAAGCAAATGATGAGGCTCAAGAATGCTCTGTATGGCAAAAATGACAGCGACAGCAAAAGCGATTGATAAAAGAACAATCTTTAATACAGTCATAAAAGAATCATAGAGTTCCGGGCCGATTAAATATTTTCGCGATTCACTGTATTTGTCCGCCATTTCCCTCGGATGGCCCAATTCCAAAAGAACAATCTTTACATCTTTCCTGTCCGCCGGATTTCCGTTCGTCCGTTCGTCAAGCATATCGGTAATCAGACTCTTTAATTCCGCCGCTACTTCTTCTCTTTGTGAATGCGGCAGTCTGCGTACCACCGCGTATACATACCGATCAATCAAATCCATCTGTTTTCCCTCCATCGCCCCGCGGGCTGATTAGCTTTTCCATAACCTCCGTCATTTCTTTCCACTCTTTGCAAACAAGGTCGAAAACTTCCTCTCCCAATGGACTTAACAAATAATATTTCCGCGGCCTGGTTTCGTCTGTATCCCATTTGCTTACAAGAAGTCCCTGCTTCTCCAGTCTTCTTAATAACGGATATAACGTTCCCGGCTCCACATTCACACCCTTTTCCTCAAGAACTTTCACCAATGAATAACCGTACTGCGGCTCTTTAAGCTGGCTTAATACACCGATAGTAATGGTCCCCCGCCGCAATTCCAGCATAATTTTATCCAGATGCTCCTTAGCTTTACTCATAGCGTTCAACTCCCAATACCAATATACTGTGCGACACACAATATTGTCAAGCGCATATTATATTGCATTCCTACTTATTTGATGATAGACAATATCAAAGTCTGTCATTCATGAAAAAAGATAGATGGCAGTTGCTTGTTGTGAAAAAGCGAAAATAAAGCAAAAAAGACTGTCCCTTTCCGGAAATAACACTTCCGGAAGAGACAGCCTGTACGTCCCAAACTCACTTTCCTGAAAAAAACGAATTTCTTTAGAAAACTTCCTGAACGATTCGCTTTGATACAAAAAAATTTACGAATCCAAATATAAATAAACAGCCGATGACAAAATGCCGGATATTTGGAGCGGGAGCATAGAAAAACAGTGCAAAATACAGGATAAAAAATTGTGCGAACAAAATAACCGCAACAACTTTTAAAAACGAATCCTTCACCCTGAGGTTCGGATAAAGCAACACGTTTTCTTTCATTTCATGTTGTAAAGATATTAGTTGAAACCCTGTTATAAATAAGATCAGAAGATTAAGAATCAATGCTCCTGCCGGTAAAGCATAATTTACAAGCATTCCGATTATGGTCAGCCTTATAAAAAGATAAAAATAATCATTATATCTTACAAACAAATGCGAGTATAAATAGATAAGCGTATTGTTTTGATGATACGGTATAATCCTGTTCAAAATCATCGTGAGCCAGCGCCTTTTCCGAAACGAGCGCTTGAGATGAGGGACATCTATAAAATAATTAATAAATCTAAAGTTTCTCAATACAGCAGTTTCCTCTTCTTCTAATAACCACTGCCAATTGAGGCTTCTCTTTCTTCCTATAAAAGATATCAAATATACGAGATCGAGATTTATGATCATTACAATAAGCGCAAAAATGCTTTCATTTTTGAACAATAAATAACTTATCAAATAAAGCGAAAAAACCGATATAATCTGTGCAATCCAAACTGGAAGCGGCTCTCCAACCACTGTTCAGTCCATTTCATAAAAATATTGCTAAAACCGACTCCCAATATTAAAAGAATAAATAGGATATCTATCTCCGTTGTGTGCAAAAATAGGGATATAAAAATGACCAAAAAACAAAGGAGCTTTATAAGATCAACAACAAAACTGTATACTAGTGATTTGGCAAAATACGGCCTCATTTTTCCTTCCAACGGTAATAAAAAGATAATATCTGCCTTCTTAACAAATGTACGAACCCTTGTGTGCATTAAAAAATAGGTCAGTAACAGAGATGAGATTGCTTCAACAGATAATTGAGCAGGCACCCACTGAATAAACAAATTTAAATAATAAAGAGAAACACTGCCAATGACCAAAAAGAAATAAACAACATTTGCGCCAATGATTGCATAGTATTTGAATATTTTCCGATAAAATTCCCGAAACCTCAAACCCCATAATGTTTTAATCTCCATGTACATACCCTTACCTTCATTGAAAAACTGCCGGCATGATCTTGTCGCATCCATTTAAAAGTTTTCCTTATTTCGCCATTCTCATATTCATTATACCCAAAATTTTAATTTTTCTAATAATAATTAACTAATATTTAGCATGCTATTGGCAATACTTTTTCGGCAGATGGAGTTTATACATATAACCGGAATATCACTTGCACGTTCAATCATAAATAGCCCACTTTTTCAGTGCCGGTGCATCATTAACAACAATTGAATGTTATATGATGCTTCTATTTCATATTGAAACTTGGCAGTATCGTTATCAACCAACCGGATTATAAAAAATAGCATACTGAATAAATGATGATTTAGTATGCCGAATGGTATTAACCGTAAAATTGTCTTTACATCTGAATCAGTACTTGTTAAATATTTTCTATAAAAAGCCGAATCACATCAGCACCGCCTAAAATCGTTCCAAGAGAGCTGCCCAAATTCGCAAAGATAACCAGAAGCAAAATGCGGGTTACTTTGTTCCTCCAAAAACCTTTAACACTGTAGACGTCTTTAGAAAGATTTTCAAAATCCTCTACACTTGGCTTCTTCAGTACCGCCTGTACAAGCCCGGCAAACCAGCCAGCGGCCAGCAACGGATTCAAAGAAGTAATCGGGGCAGCAATGAAAGCTGTTAAAATACTTAACGGATGGCCCAAAGCAATCGTTGCTCCGATAGCTGCCAACGAACCGTTCCAAAGGGTCCAGGCAATAGTCTGCTGAAGACCGGCAGAAGGGTTAGTAAAAAATGTATAGAGAATTAACCCGATGATTAAGACAGGAATCGCCCAGCCAATGATTTTCGGAATCTTTGACTTAGGCGGCCTCTCCGTCAATTTTGCCAAATCATGGTCCTTTTTTATTTCCCTCGTCACCCCGGGAACATGGGCGGCTCCGAGAACTGCGACGATTTTCTTGCCGGGCGCCTCTTTAATTTTTTGTGCCAGATATTGATCCCGTTCATCAATTAAAGGAACTTTCAACTGGGGAAAAGAAGTCGTAAATTCATTCAGGATCGCATGAATGGTATCCTGTTTTTTCAATTCTTCCAGATCTTCTTCCGTAATCGTTTCTTTACTGAAAATGCTGTAAATTATTTCTAATAGAAGTTTTTGCTTTCCCCAAAACCCGACATTATTCCAAATTCTTGCAAATGTTGTCTGAATATCCCGGTCAGCCAGAACAAGTTCAGCACCGACTTCTTTTGCCGATTCAATTCCCTGAAGCATTTCCTGTCCCGCTTGAATGCCCAATTGGCTGGCAATTCTGTTTTGAAAAGACGAAATGGCAAGATTCATTAATAAAAGAGTTGCCTTCTTTTCTTTGATCACTTTGAATATATCCATCTTTTTCCATTTATCTTTATCAAGGATCGACTGGTATCTTTGTTCGTCCAATTCAATACAGACCGAGTCAGGCATTTCAGCTTCGATCACCTGTTTAACCTGTTCCGCACTTGTCTTTGACACATGAGCAGTACCCACTAAAATTATTTCTTTTTCACCAATATGTATTCTGGTTATATTTTCAAACTGTTCAGTCATAAGCTTCCTTCCTCTTTTAAAAGTCTAGACAAGCGATTGGGTGTGGCCTTCTATTTTCGTATGATGACTATCATTTTTTCCAATTCTTGTAATCATCCTTTGCTACATGTCCAATCATAACCGATTTCGGACAGTAAGAGAATAGTTTTAATTATATTGGATCCGATTTTCCGGATTACATCCACGTAAACCATTATATGATTACGTGTTCTCAAACGGCTGAATCATTTTACATATTCCGGGATTATATTAACATAAAAAATAATGCAGGTGGTGCAAGTATGAGTACGTCGCAATGAAGATTAGAGTTCCTGTTGTTCTTTTCGTCAGTTTTTCCATGCTTTTTTCCCGGTACCAGCCGCTGAATTGCAACTTATTTCTGTAGAGAATATAAATAATAATAAATATTGCCATGTAACCATGCCAGCCATATTTTAAGATTTGGCTGTCTATCCCAATATAAAAAACTTTTAGAATCAAACTCGTATTGCTGCCCAAAATAAACATCATAAAGATGATTCTTAACAACTCCAAACAAACCGCAAACAATCCCCTCGTTTCACACCCTGTTGTCTATATTATTGTACTTTTAAGGTGTGATTTAGTTCAAGGATTAGCAGCCGTTTTAAGGAGAGAAAGGTTTTAGTTTGACCGGGAGCATTTTGCCGGGGAGTAAATCATCGGATATATTGGTGATGGTTTTGGGTATTTGCTTGTGCACTTCAGTTCCAACCGGTTAGTTCTTCGTTTTGGCGGGCATTCAGGATATGGCACTACAAATTCGGGATCCAGTTTGGCAATGCAGGAGCTGTTCTAAACAGGACAGGAGGACACAGCCAGTTCGGGAACTGCTTCAACATTCTAAGGTCCATTTGATACAAAACTTAACCGATTTGGGAGCTGCTTCCGCAATCTACGGACCGTTTTGAACGGAACACTGCTAATCAGGAAGCTGCTTCTCCAAACTGTCGTTTTGGGCAATACACCCCCATTTCGGGAACAAGTTCCTTCCAAACCAATATCAAAATGAAAAATCTCCAAATATAAACTTGCCCCCTCTTTCCTTCCCGGAACAATTTCCTCACACTTCAAAGCCGAACCAATGCTCCGGATGACCATGCATTATTTTTCATTAAAAAAATCCACAGAACGGTTCCAAACACCGTCCTGTGGATTCCCACTCTATTAAACCATAATTTTGCAAATATCATTAGAGAATTCAACCGGGTCTTCAACTGACAGACCTTCAATTAAGAGAGCCTGGTTGTATAACAGATTTGTATACAAGGTCAGCTTATCCTTGTCATTTTCGAATGCATTCTTCAGAGATTCGAAAACCGGATGATTGGTGTTGATTTCCAGAATCTTATCTGCCTTAATATTTGGTTTGTCAGGCATGGCGTTCAAAACTTTCTCCATCTCAATGGACAAATCGCCTGCTGCCGCAAAGCAAACGGGATGTGTTTTCAATCTCTTGGAGACTCTGACTTCCTTCACTTTATCAGACAAGACATTTTTCATGAAATCAAACAGTTCTTTATGCTCTTTTTGTTCGGCTTCTGTCTCTTTTTCTGTTTCATCGCCGAGATCCAAGTCGCTGCTTGAAACGGACTTGAACTCTTTGTCCTTATAGGACATGAGCATTTTGATGGCAAATTCGTCCACATGCTCGGTGAAGAAAAGAATTTCATAGCCTTTGTCCGCAACCAATTCTGTTTGCGGCAGCTTTTCGATTCTTTCAATAGATTCACCGGTAGCATAGTAAATGTATTTCTGGTCTTCCTTCATTCTTGACACATATTCATCAAGAGTGACCATCTTCTTCTCAGTGGAAGAATAGAACATAATTAAATCCTGAAGGAATTCCTTTTCCGCGCCAAAATCGCTGTAAATTCCATATTTCAGCTGCATTCCGAAAGATTTGAAGAACTTTTCGTACTCTTCCCGCTCATTCTTAAGCATATTGAGAAGTTCATTCTTGATTTTCTTTTTAATATTTTTGGCAATCAGCTTAAGCTGGCGGTCATGCTGAAGCATTTCCCTTGAAATATTAAGGGATAAATCTTCAGAATCAACAAGGCCTTTGACAAAACTGAAGTAATCCGGCAGCAATTCAGGACATTTATTCATGATTAATACGCCATTGGAATACAGTTCTAGACCTTTTTCATATTCCTTTGTATAGTAATCAAACGGAATGCTTTCCGGAATATAAAGAATCGCGTTGTAACGGATTGCTCCGTCTACACTTGTGTGAATATATTTTAGCGGCTTATCGAATCCGTAACGCTTTTCAGAGTAGAAGTTTTCATAATCTTCATCCTTCAGCTCCGACTTATTTTTTCTCCAAATCGGAATCATTGAGTTAATAGTTTCCTCTTCTTTATAATCCACGTATTCACCGCTGTCGTCATCCTTCGGTTTTGACCTTGTAACATCCATCTTAATTGGATAGCGGATAAAGTCTGAATACTTCTTAATAATTGAGCGCAACCGGAATTCTTCCAAATACTGATCAAAATCTTCGTCCTCGGTATTCTCTTTAATTTTCAAAATAATTTCCGTTCCCACTTCATCCTTTTCCCAAGGCTGAATGGTATAGCCTTCCACTCCGGATGACTCCCATTTATAGGCAGTGTCGCTGCCGAGCGCCTTACTAATGACGGTTACAACATCCGCAACCATAAATGCGGAATAAAATCCTACTCCGAATTGGCCGATGATGTCAAATCCGTCCTTGATTTCATGTTCATTCTTAAAGGCAAGGGAACCGCTTTTTGCAATCGTGCCGAGATTGCTCTCCAGTTCATCTTTCGTCATACCGATTCCCGTGTCTTTAATGGTTAATGTGCGGTTTTCTTTATCGGGAATCACTTTTATGTAATAACTGTCCCGGTCAAAGCTTAAAGAGTCGTCGGTCAGAGCCTTGTAATAGATTTTGTCAATCGCGTCACTGGCGTTGGAAATTAATTCTCTCAGGAATACTTCACGGTGTGTGTAAATGGAGTTAATCATCAATTCCAATAAGCGCTTCGATTCAGCCTGGAACTCTTTCTTTTCCATAAAAACCACTCCTCCCTGTATATATAAACTGCAGACAACAACATCAGCTGCCCGGTATTTTAAAAAATCCGGTTAGCACTCGGCAACCGAGAGTGCTAATTACACAATAAAATAAATAACATAATAAAAGAATCGTGTCAATCTGTCTGCCGGGGGAAGCGTCAAGGAAATCAATCTTAGTCAACGCTAAACGTTTCACAGGGCATCACTCAAAAACACCGGATTTACCCGTAAAAAAGCCCTGTTTTTTAAACAGGGCCTGTTCCTAAAGTGCTTTTTTTCAGATTAACAACTTATTATAGTCTCCTTGCGGCATGGTGGCCTTCATGGACTGCCTGGATGATTTTACGCGGTTCATTTGTATCTCCGACCGGAATAATATCAATGCCCGGTAACGATTCACGCAGCTCTTCGGTGAGGGCTTTTCTCGGTTTTAATCCGAGTGCGCATACTACTGCATCGGCTTCTAAGGTGATTTCTTCGCCGTCCTTTTTGCCGGTTACGGATTTACCCGTCAGTTTTGTAATTTCAAAATTGCCTTTAAAAGCAATTTCAAGTTCTGCCATTCTGGAGTTTAACACCCAGCGGCTGTAAATCGGCATATCCGGCGCAGGTTCCGAAATCATATCCACCATGGTAACTTTCTTGCCTTTCTCCGCCAGGAACATGGCAACCTCGCACCCGCACAAGCCGGCACCGCCAACAATAATACGGTCTCCCTCCGGAATTTTACCGTCCAATACTTCGAGCGGATCATAAATGGTGTCATCGTCCGCACCATTCAAATCCGGTTTGAAGCTGGTTGCTCCTGTAGCCACAATCACCGCATCAAAACCGCCGGCTTTAATCAGTTCAGCCGTAGCCTCCGTTCCTTTATGAATCTTGGCACCGCTGTTCTCCACCGCATGAATTAAATAATCCTGATAAGCGCGGAAATCACTCTTAAAATCAGGCAGTGCAACATAATAAAGGTTTCCGCCCAGGCGATCTTCCTTTTCAAAGAGGGTCACATCATGTCCTCTTTCTGTTGCCGTAATTACAGCCTGCATGCCTGCCGGTCCGGATCCGATAACGGCCACTTTCTTTTTGGAGGTTGCAGGTAAAAGCGTTCCCCAAGGTTCATACTCTTTCCCCGCTTCAGGATTAACCGAACAAGAGATGCCATTGCTTTTCATCACTTCGCCCAGGCATTCATTACAACGCAGGCAGCGGACAATTTTTTCCGGTTGGCCGGCTTTAAGCTTATTCGGAAAATCGGGGTCGGCGATAATTTGTCTGCCAAGGGCAACAAAATCGGCTTCGCCTTTTCTTAATGTTTCCTCAGCCATTTCCGGCGTCAGGCTTCCGACGGCAATGACCGGTACACTCACATGCTTTTTCACTTCTGCGGCAAGATGCAACAGGGTTCCTCTCGGTGTATAGTTGGGCTGCACCCATACAGAAGTTGCCACGCCTTTTGACAAATCTTCTCCTTTAGCGGAAGCTTTTCCGGCCATAACATCAAAGTATTTTTCAAGTCTTGAATCCCAGGTTCCGGCACTGACATGAATGGCGTCTGCCCCTGCTTCTTCGGCCCATTTGGCAAAAGTGCAAGCATCTTCAAGCGTCAGGCCGTTTGGAACATATTCTTCTCCGGACAGACGATAGATAAGCGGGAAGTCTTCCCCGGCATGCTCTTTGATCGAGCGGATCGTTTCAAGAGCAAAGCGGGCGCGGTTTTCCAGGCTTCCTCCATATTCATCTGTTCTGCGGTTTGTATACGGTGACAAGAATTGCAACGGCATATAACCGTGGGCCCCGTGAAGCTCAATGGCATCGTAGCCGCACGATCTTGCTCTCTGGGCTGCCAGGCCGTATTTTTTTATCAAATCTTTAATTTCTTCGATGGTCATTTCTCTTGGTGTATCGTCTGGAAGTTGGTAGGTGCCGACACCTGAAGGGGAAACAGGCTGCTGGCCAGTGACATGATGACTGGCAAAGCATCCTGCATGAGCCAATTGCAGGCAAACCTTTGCTCCGCCTGCATGAACAGCATGAGGAATCCGGCTCAAACCGGGCATAAATGCATTTGATGAGAGTTCAAGTTCTCCCGGAATACAACATCCCAACGGATCAGGACTGACTACTTCGGTAATAATCAAACCTACACCGCCGCTCGCCCGCCGCGCATAATAGTTAACAATGACATCTGATACTGTACCGTCGGACGCTGCAAGATTTGTTCCCATGGCAGGCATAATCAGACGGTTTCTTAATTCCATCTTTCCGATTTTTCCCGGTTGAAGAATTTTTTCGAAGCCCATCTTCTCAACACTCCTTTGAAGTTTTTAACAAAATGCCTTCTATTCATTATGTTAAAAGATTCACAAAGAAGAGTGTTAAAAAATAATCGCTGGATTCTTTGTGCATTTGACCAAAGGTGGCAAAAAGATTCTGAAAATTCCCTCATCATCATTTAAAAATACATGTCTAATCCAACAATCCCATATCAAAGAGAATAAGCGACAGTTGAAAATGAAGCCTCACAGCGGGATGATCAAAATCCTCGTCAAGAAGTTCCTTTATCTTTTGCAGCCGATAATTAATGGTATTTCTGTGCAAATACATAGAATCAGCCGTGGCGGCAACATTTTGGTTGTTTAAGAAAAAATGCCTCAATGTCGGTACATATTCTGTTCCTTCAGTCTTATCGGTCTCCAGCAACTTTCGGAGCGCCCCGCTTATTAATGTAGTTTGTTCCTCTTTTGTAGGAGAAAGGCGGCTGAGAAAAAGAAAAACGGCTGTTTCGCTGTATGAATATACAGATTTGTTATCATAAGCCTCACCAAACATTTCCATCACTTTAAAACTGTTAATCGCCTGTGAGTAACTGTCCGGAATTCCCGTTAATGTTTGACAAGGCAAACCGGCATAACAAACCAGGTTTTCCTTCTTTAGAAACTTTTCCAGTTCAACAAACGAAGAAAGCTGCAATTTCCCGGCCCCGTCGCTGCCCAAAACAAAACAGGCCATGCCACTGTTGGAACTGAATACACATAAAGGAAATCGGGTGAGAAGAGCTTGTTGAAGTTTTAAAAAAACCTTATTGGAGGTTGAAGTATTTGTCCTGTTATTAGATACACACATGGCCAGGTAGTGGCCGCAAATTTTCCAGCCCAGCGATTGGGCCCTGTTTACCGCCATTTTTTCGCTTTTCATCGTGCCTTGAAACAGGTCATTTAAGAATTCCCGCTCCATTTGTCCTTTGGCTTTCAGGATATCATCCATTTGCTTCAACCGGATTCCGATTAAGTCGGCAACCATTTGCAAAACAAACAGATCCCGCCCGGTAATTGTCTTATTTTTTTCCAAAAGGGCAATGTACCCTTTTGTCTTTCCGTTTGAGCGTATTTCCGCCACTGCCCTGCGAATATATGGTGAAAAATGATCACTGTCGACAAATAAGGGCCGCCGTGAAGATTTAAGCCGTTTCCAAAACTGATTATAGTCGGTCAATTTGACAAGATTGCTGGGACAGTATGTGTTGCTGACAATAATCGACCAAATCGGGTCTGTAATATCAATTCCTTGCGAATAAGCAAGCACTTTATAACTGTCATCCGTAATAATCATCGGATTCCCGAGTATGTCGCGGGCTGCCTTTTCTATCTCCCTGATACTCGCATCTTTAATTAATAAATCGGTTAACAGAAAATAATCATTGCTTATAAGCGCCTTCGTTTGCCGGTTCTCTTCGCTGATTCTTATTAAAAGGCGCAAATACAAATCTTCTTCACTCAGTTTAGTCTGCAAAAGGACAATCGTTTGATCCGCCATTTGACTCTTAAATTCTTTTAGTCTGTTTAACAGACATTCATCCATGGACCGGGTTGTCAATAGTAGCACTTCAGAATACCGGCTGGATTCATTGTGCTTCCGGCTCTTTAAAAACTTGGAGGCTTCGCTGATTTCAGCATGTCCCCTCAAGAAATTCTCTTCAGGCTCTTGAAAAGGAGAGTCCGGTTGATCGGCTGCCACAGGATTTAAAGACAGGGAAACTGAAAAGATCGAAAGCTCGTAAACATCATAATTGGAAAACAGCCTGTAATCCTCAGCATTTTTTTCGAGAATTTCCTGCAATGTCAGCACAATTTTCCCCTCCAAAAAATTCTTGTCTATCTTCATTTTATCTGATTTTTTGGAAGATAAATTGCAATATTGTGAAAGAAATGGTAAGAGTTCCTTTATTCTGGCAAATCCCAAAAAATTCTGTCTGTCAAACCGCTGTTTTCCATCTTACAAGTTTAGCGAAAACTCTCTTTTGATGACACCGTCCCCGGTAAAGGTGCGTTCCTGCAAATAGAGCGATTGCCCGGACATGAGCAAAACAGTGGAACTCCTTGTACCATAAACATCGCTTTTAATAAAAATCGGCGAAAGAACCCGTTCCCACTCCAGCGATACTCCCGTTTTCGGCAGCAGATGATCGGGCGCCTGCTCATCAACACGCAATAAATCAAAAAGCGATTCTGCTAAATCCCGGGACCGGCCGGCAAGAATTTTTTGCAAACCTTTTTTTCCCGTTTGCACCTTGGGCCATTCCGTATTTAATAAGGCATTGCTCAGCCCGTATATTCCGGGAGCAAGCATTTGAATGCTGCCGGTTATATTGGAATAATAATACAGCCGGTCAATATCTCCGGCAAGAAGATTATAACCGGTATATAAATGATCCTTTTGCGCCAGCTGATTTAAATAGTCAAGCATGCTGCCTTTATGCGTCAATGCCCCTGTCGTAATTTCCCCTCTTGTCCGTTTGCCGCTTATGTCCCCGGCCGGGTTGCGGTAATTCGTTAACGCTGCAAACCGGCCCGTCCTTGTGACTCCCATCCATGTACCCATTTTTTCGAGATCCCTGCCGGCGAGAATATCCGGTTCATCTTGCCAAAAATCGACAGGAGACGCAGGCCGCTTATAAAATTCATCCCGATTCGCAGCAACGATAAGTTCATATTCCGGATGAACTTTATATGCAAATAAGATTAAACACATGGTGAAAACCTGCCTTTTTTCCCTGATTATAGAGCAAAAATTGATGCTTCGTAAATTTTCATGCCTATCCATGAACCGGGTCCTGCTTGCAGCCAACGACAGAAAACTATTCTGCAGAAAAAAAGCCCCGGCTTGCGGGACAAAAATTTACACCCTTAGTTGCTGTCAAGCGGTTTGCCGTCAACCGCAATGGTTACTGTACGGGAATCTTCATACTGGTACTCCTTCTCCCAAAAATCCGCATTGGCAATCCCTGCTTCTTTGGGATTAAAAACCGGATCCTTTCCTTGTTTTTTCTGATTCTCATAATCTTTCAAAACTCTTAAAGCTGTCTTTGATAAAAAGATGATGGCAATAATATTTAACCAGGCCATGCTGCCGACGCCAATATCCCCCAAAGCCCAGGCGAGGCCGGCTGTTTTAATGCTGCTGTAAAAAATCATGCCGATAAATACGGCTTTTAAAAGATATTCTGACCAAATCCGTCTCTTACTGCGGTTAATATAAGCAAGATTTGTTTCAGCCATATAGTAGTATGCCATAATGGTTGTAAAAGCAAAGAAGAACAGGGCGAGAGCAACGAATGGAGCGCCAAACCCGGGTATCACCGATTCTACCGCTTCCTGCGTGTAGCCGGGACCCGCCTCCATCGCCCCCAATGTCGTAACAATAGGCTCTTTCCCTTCCGGCGTCACATTGTACATGCCGGTGACCAGAATCATAAAAGCAGTGGCTGAACAGATAAACATCGTATCAATATAAACAGAGAAAGATTGAACGAGACCTTGTTTTGCCGGATGAGAGACTTCTGCCGCAGAAGCTGCATGAGGAGCCGTTCCCTGACCGGCCTCATTGGAATAGATCCCGCGTTTCACGCCCCACATAACCGCAGACCCAATCATCCCTCCAAAAGCAGCCTCTGCCCCAAAGGCACTTTTAAAAATAAGCGAAAAAACGGCGGGAATTTCTGAAGCATTAAGTATCATTACGATTACAGCAACAACAATATATCCAATCGCCATAAAAGGAACAGCAAACTCCGCCACACGGGCAATTCTCTTTAAACCGCCAAAAATGATAAAAGCAAGTACTGCAGCGATGACTCCCCCGCTCAGATAGGGATTAATGCCAAAAGCGTTTTCAATGCTTGATACAATGCTGTTCGCCTGCACACCTGGAAGCAGCGCGCCTGTTGCCACAACCGTAACAGCGGCAAACAATACGGCATACCACTTCATTTTCAAACCTTTTTCAATATAATAGGCAGGCCCGCCCCGGAATTGGCCGTCCAGTTTTTCCTTGTAGACCTGACCCAAAGCGGCCTCCACAAATGCCGTTCCGGCACCGAGAAAAGCGACGGCCCACATCCAGAAGACCGCTCCCGGACCGCCAAAAGCAATGGCGGTGGCCACTCCGGCAATATTCCCGACACCGACCCGTCCGGCCAAAGCAACATTCAATGCCTGAAATGAGGAAATTCCCGCTTGTGATGACTTTCTGCTAAACATCAGCCTGACCATCTCTTTTAGATGCCGCACCTGAAGAAACCTTGTAGCGACAGAATAGAATAATCCGACAGCCAGGCATAAAAATACCAGAGCCGGACTCCAAATCAATGAATTAAGCCAGTCAATCAAATCATTCAGCCACTTCAGAGAATAATCCAATAAAACTCCCCCTCTTTTCAATCTCTTTGCAAATCATTCGAAACAGGCAACAAAGTCAGTTTCTCATCCGGCAACGGTTATTTCGGATGCAGTTCAATTACAGCCCCAGAAACAGATAAGGACATGCCGTATTTCATTGGTTCATCGACCTTTTTCTCCAAATTTCCGTTTTAAGTTTTCACCTCCTTTTAATCGTCTATAATTTACTGAATATTTTGAATTTAAATTATAAAGGAATAAAACAAAAATAGAAACTGACCTTTTTCATAAATTTTCTATTTATTTACATAAAATATTTTCATGAAATTTTTTCTTTCTATGTTGCAGGCTGGAACTCATAGATGTTTTACTAAAAATAAATGTAAGCCGTTCTTCCTTTTTGAAAAAACACCCCCGTTCGTGTAAAATAATTCCAATAATATATGAGGTGATAAGCATGAAATATGCATTTATTTCCGACATTCATGGAAATGCCGTTGCATTGGAAGCAGTCTTGAAGGATATCTCTGCAAAAGATGTCGATAAAATAATTGTCCTCGGCGACCTTTGTTTTCGCGGCCCCGAACCAAAAAGAGCACTTGATTTGGTGCGTTCTCTGGAGACAGATGTCATTAAAGGAAATGCAGACGAGTGGGTAATCAGAGGCATTAAAAAAGGCGAAGTTCCCGATAACGCCCTGGAAATCATGAATAAAGAACGGGATTGGTGCGTCTCCAAACTTGATAAAAAGGACATTGATTATTTATTGAACCTGCCCGAAACATACAAATTAACCATTGAATCCATGGATATTTCCGGTTTCCATGCCACTCCTGACAGCTTATTTGAAATTGTGCCACCGCATGCCGATAATCAGACTGTGTTGGAAAAGCTTATGAAAGGAGACGAAAAAATATTCGTTTACGGCCATATCCACACCCCGTATATCAGATACATAAATGGAAAAGTGGTCATTAACACAGGCAGTGTCGGTTTGCCGTTTGACGGTATGGCTAAGGCATCTTATGCCATCGTGGAAATTACTTCCGGCAATTTCCGCACTTCCATTGAGCGGGTTGATTTTGATGTCGAGAAAGTATGCAGCCAGTATAAAAACTCCGATTATCCAAATAAAGAATTTGTCATCAATTTGCTGAGAAACGCAGGTCAATAATGCCTGACAGAACGTTTATCAATACATATAAGGGGCTGTCCATCCGGTATTTTGGGAGCCCCTTTTTTGCTTGCTTGCAGCGTTTCGCCGATAAAATTGAATTTTCGCCGATATAACGCAATTTTCGCCGATATATTTAAAAATTCGCCGATAAATCCAAAATTTCGCCGATATCCCGCCGGTTTTCGCCGATATGTTGATTTATGTCACTCCCCTCTCACCCATGTTACATACAAATATATCCAAATCAGCAGATTTCAAGGGAATTCCGGCCCCATTCATCCCCTTCCACCGCCTTCTAAGCCCCCACTCCCGCCAAATCCCCAAAATTTTTTCCGTTTTTGACCATTCATTAACGAAAAATAATCATAAATGACTCACAGCCATACATTTTGTCTTTTTTTTTAAAAAAATGGACATACGCTTATGACCGGTCGAAAACCCAAGCCGTCCGCCACGTCCGGAATATTTCCGGCAGATTTCCGGATTGGATCAAAAAACGCCCGACCACCGTCAGGCGTTTTATAACACTATTTATTTATTAAACATTTTAAAGACTTGTTCAACATCCTTGTCTCCGCGTCCGGACACATTAACGATCAAAATATCATCCTTGGACATCTGTCCCGCAATTTTAATAGCGTGGGCAACCGCATGGGAACTTTCCAATGCAGGAATAATCCCTTCTGTTTTGCTCAAAGTTTGGAATGCTTCCAGCGCATCCTTGGCAGAAACAGTAACGTATTCTGCCCGCCCGCTGTCTTTCAAGAAACTGTGTTCCGGACCGACACCGGGATAATCCAGGCCCGCAGCGATGGAATATGTCGGCATTGGTTCTCCTTTTTCATCAAGGAGAGTGAAACATTTATAACCGTGGAGAACAGCCGGCACTCCCTCAGTCAGTGTAGGTGCCTCTGCCGGTTCAACCCCGATTAAACGGACATCCTTTTCGTCAATGTAATTTGCAAAGGAACCGATGGCGTTGCTTCCGCCGCCGACACATGCAATAACGGCTGTTGGAAGTTTGCCTTCCTTTTCAAGAATTTGCCGTTTTGATTCTTCACTGATAATTGCCTGGAAGTGTTTTACCATACTCGGATATGGATGCGGTCCTACTGCTGAACCGATTAGATAAAAGGTATTTTTATAGTTTGCAATTAAATCATTCAGAGCTTCATCAACGGCTTCTTTCAGGCGGCCCTGGCCTTTATCGACGGGAACTACCTTAGCACCCAGCAATTCCATGCGGAACACATTCAGTGCCTGGCGCTCAGTATCTTCTTTTCCCATGTAAATGACACATTCCATGCCGAACATGGCACAAGCTGTTGCAGTTGCTACACCATGCTGTCCGGCGCCTGTTTCAGCAATGATTCTTTTGGCGCCCATTCTTTTTGCCAATAAAATTTGTCCGACAACATTATTAATCTTATGGGCTCCGGTATGATTCAAATCTTCTCTTTTAAGATAGATTTTTGCCCCGCCCAGTTTTTCAGTAAGATTTTTGGCAAAGGTTAACGGTGTTTCCCGACCTACATATTCCTTCATATAATATTTATATTCTTCAATAAATTGCGGATCATCTTTGTATTTCAGGAAATTTTCTTCAATATAATCCAATACTTTTTGGAGTTCCTCAGGAACATAACTTCCTCCAAATTCTCCAAAATAACCTTTATTTACCTCACTCACACTTTGCATCACTAACTTTACTCCTCTCAACTGTACTAAAATTCTCGGCTAAACTTAATATTTACATTATAAATGGAATAACGGAACTTTCCAATAGGTTTTTCTTTAGAATAACCAGAAAGATTTCAACATCATGAACGAATTACATATTTTTCCATTAAAAAACAGACCAATCTGCCGTTATTATATTTTCTTAATTTCTTCGCTGATTGTATCGATAATAAAATCAAGTTCATTTTTGGTGATATTTAAAGGCGGTGCACAGGTAAGTACATTGTTAAAGCCGGCTACCGTGGCCCCGTTTTTCCCGATAATCAGGCCTTTTTGCTTACAACCGGCAATAATTTGATCAAGAAGGGCTGCATCCTGAGGTTCCTTCGATTCCTTATTTTTCACCAGTTCAATCCCCAGCAGGAGCCCTCTTCCCCGTATATCTCCCACAAAAGGATGACCTGCTAATTTTTGTTCCAATTCAGTTCTTAAATAATTCCCGGATGCCGCCGACCGCTCAAATAAGTTTTCACGTTCCATGATTTTCAAATTTTTCAAAGCGACCGCACAGGAAGCGGGATGACCTCCAAAAGTGTTTATATGGCGGAAATAATCATATTGGCCGTTTCCTTTGAAAGAATCATAGATTTCTTTTTTGACTGCCGTGGCAGCCAACGGCAAATAGGCGCTGGTAATTCCTTTTGCCATCGTAATGATATCCGGTTTAATTTCTTCATGCATAAAGCCAAAAGCTTTTCCCGTCCGGCCGAATCCGCAGATTACCTCATCAATAATCAGAAGTGCTCCGTGCTTTTTACAAATCTCCTGCACTCCTTGCAAATATCCTTCAGGCGGCATGAGTATGCCTCCCCCGGTGATAATCGGTTCTATGATCACTGCAGCGATGGTTTCACTCAATTCCCATGTCATGACCATGTCTAAATCTTTTACTGATTTCAGTTCGCAGGGGTCAGCAGACTGTTCCGGATTGCGGTACATATCCGGCGGTGCCACATGAATAAATCCCGGAGTTAAAGGCTCATACATATATTTTCTTTGCGCCTGGCCGGTCGCCGCAAGGGCAGCCATTGTATTACCATGATAGCCGCGGTACCGGGAAATGATTTTAAACCGTGAATGTTCACCATTTTCATGATGAAACTGGCGCGCGATTTTAAATGCTGTCTCATTTGCTTCCGAACCGCTGTTGGAAAAAAAGATTACATAGTCATCACCGAGAAGGGTATTAAGTTTTTCAGCAAGAAGAATAGCGGATTTATGACTTTGTGTTAAAGGATAATAAGAAAGTTCTTTCAATTCCTGATAAGCTGCCTCTGCCAGCTCGGTCCTCCCATAACCAACATTGACACACCATAAACCGGACATGGCATCAAGAAAGTGCTTCCCTTCATGATCGATAACCCGGCAACCGGAAGCTTTTTCGATGATCATCGTATGGTCAGGATTATAAGGGCGCAGCGAATGCCACACATAGTCGCGGTCCTTTCCGTAAAGACCCCGGTGTTCCTGTTTATTTTCCATTGCTCTCTCCTTTCTTTCACAGTTTAAACGTCCTCAACATACCATATTCTTTTTCCGGCTGTTTCAGAAGTTAACCCGGAAGGCAGAAAAAATTTTTCCCTGCACAAAAAAGGAGCAAACATCACTATCCCGTCATGTTCACTGAATAGCTGAATAATATAAGAAGTATGGACCCTAAACGGAGGTGAGGGTATGGCTGTCGTAAAAGCGACAAATTCGGATATCAACCTTCTGGCAAGACTGCTTCGTGCGGAAGCGGAAGGGGAAGGAAATTTGGGGATGCTTCTTGTCGGCAATGTGGCAATTAACCGCGTTCGTGTAGAATGCTCTGATTTTAAAGGAATCAGGACCATCCGACAAATGGTTTTTCAGCCTCATGCCTTTGAAGCGACACAAAAAGGATATTTTTATCAGGCACCCAGGGAAAATGAAAAAAGACTTGCCCGCAGGAACGTTCGCGGTGAACGGTTTTGGCCCGCCAAATTCAGCCTGTGGTATTTCAGGCCTCCCGGTTCCTGTCCCCCGCAGTGGTACAGCCAGCCGTTTTCCGGTCAATACAAGCTTCATTGCTTTTATGAACCGACCGGGGAAACATGCGAAGAAATTTACAATACCTGGTAACAATTGATATACTCAATCGAATCCGGCTTATCAGACGACAGCAGAACGGCACGTTAAAGAAGTTTCCGTGCATCTGCTGTTTTTTATTGCGAAATAATATTTTTAAGAAATATGAACTTTTGTGATGATGATCACTTCAACTTTCTTATTAAAAATATGAAAGCGTTTTATTTTGTCAACATAATGAATTTGCAGCGAAAATACTTTTTTTACAAAAAAAGTCGCTATAATGAAAGTAACTGCATGAAAGAGGGTAAGGACGATGAATTTGCAAGCATTACTAAATGATCCGCTGCTATTATTATTTATTATTTTATTTTTAGGCTCCTTGATTGGAGGAATAAAAGTAAAAGGCCTCTGTTTGGGATCGGCGGGGGTTCTTTTAGTGGCCATGTTATTCGGACATTTTGGCTATGAAGTATCTCCGGTGGCACAAAACATCGGACTGAGCCTGTTTATTGTATCCATCGGACTCCAGGCGGGGCCCAGTTTTTTCCGTATGATGCGCTCAAAAGGAATGGTTTTTGGCACAGTTTCATTTATAGTCATTCTGGCAGCTTCTGTCACAGCAGTTATTGTGGCAAAAATATTTCATATCGAACCTGCATTAATTGCCGGTTTATATACGGGTGCGATGACAAGTACCCCGGGACTGGCCGCAGCACTGCAGGCCACCAATGACCCGATTGCATCCATAGGTTACGGAATCGGCTATCCTTTTGGGATATTGGCTGTTGTTTTATTTGTACAAATTGTACCCAAAGTATTAAAAGTGGACTTAAAAAAGGAACTGCAACAAACCCAAGTCAAACGTGATGAAAATTCCCCGGAAGTAAAAACGGTTGAAATACTCAATCCTTCCTTTCATAAAAAAATGATAAGGGAGCTGACGTTTTTTAAGAAAAATTCAGTTGTAATCAGCCGGGTCATCAGAGGCAGCCGGAACATAATCCCCTTAAGGGATACTGTTCTTTTACAAGGGGACAAACTGGTCATGGTTGGAACCCATCCTGAATTGGAGGATATGTGCGATCATTTCGGAAAAAAAGTTGAAAATAATTTCAAAAACCTTGATAATATCAAACCCAGAAGAATCGTAATTGAATCAAACGAAATTGCAGGAAAGACCATTCAGGAACTGGATTTGAGAAGAAAATACGGTGTTACGGTTACCAGAATTGAACGGAATGGAATCGAATACAGCCAGAACTCAACACTCCCGTTGGAAATCGGCGATGTCCTTACTGTTGTCAGCAACGAAAACCGGTTGGACGAAGTGGAAAAAGTGTTATCCAAGAGAACTTTTAAAATGTCAAATTTGGACATCCTGTCTTTCAGTTTAATTTTGCTTCTCGGGGTGGCTCTCGGAATGATTCCGATTCATATCCCGGGTCTGGGAACCATTACATTGGGTATTGCCGGCGGTCCCCTTTTTGCGGCATTAATTATTGGCCATTTCGGTAAAATCGGTCCCATACGTACACGCTTTTATCCACCGGTAAACAAAGCAATCGGTGATATCGGCCTTGTATTGTTTCTGGCCGGGGCAGGAACAACCGCCGGGAACGGCTTGGTGGAAATCGTCAAAACTGAAGGATTGACATTATTCATTGCCGGTGCTTTCATTACCACTGTACCTTTGATTACAGGATATTTTCTGTCCAGAAAAATTTTGCGTTTAAACATGCTCCATACCATGGGCGGACTTTGCGGGGGTATGACCAGTACACCGGGTCTGGGGGCAATAAATCAACTTGCCCGCTCAGATGAACCGGCAATTGCTTATGCAGCAGCATATCCTTTTGCACTTGTCTTAATGGCAATAACCACTCAGTTGCTGGTTTTCTTTGTGTAATTCTTCACAAATTCTATTTGCAATGAGCCAAAGATAACAATCCATAATGAGAAGATTTAGGAAAGTGTTTAAAAGCATATATAGTAAAATAAAAATGTCTCTCAATTAATACCAATTAAGAAGGATAGATGAACAGGAACACACTCCCCTCCTCCTCATCTATCTTTTTTTATGCAATATTAATCCTCATTTGCCGGACCGGTAATGTCCGCCGTTGAGAAACCGTCTTTATGTCAATCCAACTTCAATGATTCATTTCCTGTTCAAGAATATCTTCCGGGACCCACACAGCAATATCATCTCCCGGACCTGCCGATACTATAAACACTTCATCTTCATTTGTATAATTATGTACCTCAACTTGCCCACTTTCAAATTTGTCATGTTGTCCGCTAATGAACAGAACTTCTCCGGAAACAAGAATTTGGTACAAATGGGGAGATTCTTTCCCTAATTTAACATCTGCAATCTTTTTTAACCATAATTCACAAATCTTCTTTGCTGACTCAACCCAATCCATCACAGGCAGTTTCCCGGGACTCGGATCCTTTTCAGGCATTGACTTAAGCAGCCCAAATTTATTTTCAATATTGAATGATATTTGGCCGTCGTTTCTTTATCGATTGTTTTCATTTTTAGAAAGCAGGACTCTTAGCCCATAAAACATTAATCCTTCAATTTGTGCACCTTTGCATAAATAGTTTAATCATTTCAAAGCTGCATCCCTGTTTTCTTTATACAATGACCTCACTCCGTAACACACGCTTTTATTTTTCTTTTAAAGAATCTATTTTTAGGATGCTCATTCGAAAACTTTTTCGTTGATTTTAAAAAATGGAGTAATATTCTCCCAACCAATCAAAATCATGCTCCCTCAAGGAAAGACAATACCTGATATTTTTTTCGGATTTCAACACCAACAGAGTAAATACCAGAGCTGCTTCATTCAGAATAGTGAATGGAAACCGGCCCGTCAAAATCACGATGATTCATTAACCGGATGGTTTTAGGCTTGCAACGGATCACAACATAATTGGGATCGTCGGGACCAGTCAAATATTTGCGAAAATTTTCATGCCAAAAATGGTCCCTCATTTCTTTGTCATCATGAATAGTGGCCGTTGCCGTAATCTCCAAATATGGTTTTCCGAAACAGCCGTTTGCAATTCCCAAAAGGATATGTACTTTTTCATTTTCCAATATGTCCTGAACCTTGCCGGTTTTTCTGCTGGAAATCGTGTACAGTAAATCGTTTTCATAGCGGAAAATCATCAATCTGGAATACGGCTGATCGCCCTTCATCGTACTTAACGCGCCAATGCGGTGTTCCGTGAGTATCTTCCTTATTTCATTCTGCACATTTTTCTCTTGCATACATTTTCCCCTCACATCGTAATTAAAATATTCTCTGTGTCCGTTCCTTTTTGACCGGGATTCCATTCTAAATTTCTCTGCTTACTTCCATATCAGATGGATAAACCGCACTTACCATTTAAGGAAAAGACTGTCCCGGACAAAGGAAGAACCCCTTTAAAGGACAGCCTTTACTATCATTTTATCTCAATTTGCTTCAATCATCATTAATCATTTGAAGGACGCTGAAACGGCCACCAATTAGCCGCACCGAAAGTTTTGACCATAACCGGAATAAAGAGCGGCAGTACGACAAAGGAATATAGGAACAATCCGATGATGGTAATCGAGGCAATTTGCAGCAATGACAGCATTCCCGCCGGCATCATCGCAGCAAATGTTCCGCTCAAAATAATCGCCGCCGAAATGATAACCGTGCCCATTTTTTTCATTGCCGTAAACATCGCCTGTTCAACCAACAAATTCTTATACTCGTTAAATCGATCCATTAAGAAAATACTGTAGTCTACACCAAGAGCGATTAAAATAACGAAACCGAAGAATGAAACTGCCCAACTGATTCCTGCATACCCCAGCAAGTTGACAAAAATCGCTTCATTTATCGCCATCGTGGTATAGAAGGTAAGAATCAGCGAACCAATAATATAGATTGGCATAATAATTGACCTGAACAAGAAAATCAAGATAAGCCCGATACCAATGAGCATAAAAGTAACAGTCCGGGTATAATCCTGGGTTGACATCGTATCAAGGTCAGCATTGATGCTTGTAATTCCGCCAATCGCCACAACGGCATTTTCCAGTTTTGTATCCTTTGTCGCCCTTTCCACGGCTTTCTCAATTTCACTGATTTGGCCCATTGCTTCGTTGGAATAAGGATTGGCCTCAAAGATGACATCCATGGTCATAACCTTGCGATCCTGCGACAGGTATACATCTATGACTTGTGCAAATTCCTCACTTTCAAAGGCTTCTTTTGGAAGATAAAAACCGCTCAAAGGATCAGAATTGGCAAGTCCTGATAGATAGTCTTGCGCCGACCCGAGTCCGTCGGACACCTGGTTCAATCCGTCTGCACTCTGATTGAGGCCGTCAGTGAGCTGTGACAGCTGACTGCCGATTTCACTGAAACCGTCTAAGAGCTGTTGTTGACCACTGTTTATTCCTGATAGCCCTTCCGTTACAGCCGGCAGATGAGCTGCAATTTGCCCCTGTCCGTCAGCAAGCTGTTCCAAACCGGCCTTTTGTTGTTCAATTCCGGCTATCAATTGTTGTAAACCGCTGCCTATTTCTGACTTCCCTTGTTTCAGGGCTTGATCAAACCCGGCATTTGCGGCAGCCAGGCCTTCATTAATCTTGGCTAATCCCTCCATTAATTGCACATACTCGTTGGAAACGAGCAGGTAAGCCAATTGTTGTTGCAAATAGTTCACGGTCATTTTTTTCTGTTGATATTCCATATCCGTTTGAATCTGCGGATATTGATTTTCCAGATGCTCAAACAAATCCGTGTTTGCTCTGCCTAATCCGGCTGACAACTCCGTTAACCCGGCTGTTATTCCTTGAAAGCCCATATTTATTTTGCCCAGCTGCTCCCCTAAGGTTTGATAGCCTGCCAGAATCTGATTTTCATAAATGGTGAAAAGTTCTTCCGCTCCGGCTTTCATTTGCTCCAATCCGGCAATTATTTCACCGGAACCTGCCGAACCCTGGCGAATCCCTGCTTCAATGGCAGCCAGATTTTTTTCTAATTCGGAAATGCCTGTCCTTAATTCGTCCGTTCCGGAAATCAGCTGGTTAATCCCTTTGGCTGCCTCATTTAACTCCGGTTCAGACTTGGACAGTTCAGAACTTGCCTGCCGGAGTCCGTCGCTGATTTGGGTTAAACCGTCTTTTCCTTCACCGAGTCCTTCACCGAGTGTTTTTGCCTGTTTTGCCACGAGAAAATCTTCTAAAGGTTCTCCCATCGGTCTTGTGACAGAACGTACCGATTCAACCAAATCAACCTTTTCCAATTCACGGCTTATTTTTTCAGCCAAAGCTAAGTACTCCTGTGAATCCATTGCTTCATCGTTCTTGATAACGATTTGCGCCGGCATTGCTTCTCCCGGAGAAAAACTGTCTGCAATCACATTAAAGGCTTTGACAGACCCGTAATCATCACTGATTTCATCCATCGAATTATAGGATAAATCTCCGTCGTAAAACACCAAGAACGGTACACATACTGCCGCCACAAGCAATAATGACACAAACGGACGGGCCAATGAGAATTTTCCAAAGAACGCCCAAAGCCAATTATCCCCTTGTTTTGGCTTAATTTTAGACGGCCAAAACAGTTTGTTGCCAAGGATGGACATGAAAAAGGGAACGATCGTAAATAATGCGATTAAGAGAATTGCAATTCCGACTGCTACAGCCGCAGCTGATTGATAGATAATAAATTCAGAAAAACCAATGGCTGCAAAACCAATCGTGACTGCAATTCCGCTGAACAGGACGGTCCGGCCCCCGTTCCGGTACGTCTCGACAATGGCATCCGTGACTGTCTCCTGCTCGATCATTTCTTCCTTAAAACGGCTCAGCAATAAAATACAATAGTCTGTACCAAGCCCGAACAGAACAACGACTAAGAAAATTTGTGTGTATGTTGAAACAGGAAAATCAACATAATCAACAAGAAATGCCACAATCGACTGAGCCGCCAAATAGCTGAAGCCGACCGTTACTAACGGAATCAACGGGGCCACTAAGGACCGGTAAACCAGCAGAAGTACAATGAGAATAAAGACAATCGCAATTCCCTCTGTTTTCTTAACCCCTTCCTGTGAACTGACGATTAAGTCTTCGTTGACCATCCACTCACTCGTATACGCAAAATCTACATCCACATCTTCAAGCGCCTCGTAAAGACTGCTCTTCAGTTCCTTTGCATCACGGCCTTTCCATTCCAATGTCACGGAAGCCAGGATTGCTTTGCCGTCCTCAGAAACGAGCTTTTCCTGAAGGCTTTCTTCTTTGAAATGAGAGATAATCTCTATAACGCCAAGCTCTTTGTTATTTTCCAGAATCTCGACCGCTTTTTCTGCTTCTTTTATTTCCGAAGCGCTGAGTTTTTCTTTTTCATTAAAAAACACTAAAGCAACGGTTGTGCTGTCACCGCTTCCATCCCGGGATTGGACATCTGCAAGGATCTCCCCGGCAAGTTTGGATGAATAACTGTCAGGTAAGGTAATTTGCCCTTTTTCCCGCACTAAATCCGCCATACCCGGCGCTGTAAAGAACAAAGCGGCCACCATGGCAATCCAGGCAATTAGCACGAACCATTTATTCCTGATTATGAATCTCATTCCTCTTCCCCCAGCCTCTTATTTTTATAATCTATCAGCACTTGATTCAGTTTTTCATAGGTAGCAATGAATTGTTCGATTTCCTGAAGTTCAAATTTGCTAATTAACGATGCAACCAAAAACTGAATCCGTTCCTCTGTTTGCCGGAATATTTCAGCACCTTCCTCCGTCAGTGTCAGATAAACGACACGACGGTCTTTACTGTCCCGGGTTCGTTTAATCAGTCCCTTTTTCCACATTCTGTTTACAATTGCCGTGATGGCACTTTTTTTAACGTCAAAAACTTCTGCCAGTTCTGTTGATGTACAGCGTTGAACCTTATTAATATACCTCAATACATAATGCTGATCCGTTGTGAGTTTCCTCCCAATTTCACTGCCAATAAGTGCTTCTCCGTTTTTCGTGACAGAAAAACTCAGTGAAATGTATTTATCGACAAGTTTTTCAATCAATTTATCAGTCAATAGAACGTTCACCTCACCTCTCAAAACAGTTTCATTGTTTCATTGTTTAATTGTTTAATTGTTAAACTGTTTAACTAATTTTCATTTTAAATATAATTGACAGGATTTAGTCTGTCAATCTGGTTTCAACAAATAAGACTGATTTTCGCTGATATACCGAAATTTTCGCCCATATATCCCGAGGTTTGCCAATAATACTATTAAAATCACCAATACCGAAATTTCAGTCACTCGGCCGCCGCATTTTTAAAAACCAAAGAAACTAATAAATTTTTCCCCCGATTTACCGCATTCAGGATACTGCCACCCCGATTAACCGCTTTTTATCCGGCCCTCAGAGACAATTCCCGCAAAAACGCAAACTTTTAAAAGGAACATATTTATTTTCCTTGCCTGCAGCAAATGGAATCATGCAACGGCGGGTGATGACCGGGCAATCCTGCAAAATCGCATGATTCCCGGGAATCCCCCATTCATAAAAGACGACTGTCCGCTCATGCCGCCTTTTTCATTTCAGCAAACTTTCGCTTTTGTATGGAAATAAGACGAAAAGAAAGAGCGATCCCTGCAGCCAAAAGACCGATGGTAAGACCAAGCCAATAACCGGTCGGTCCAAAGCCGGCCGGATGCGCCAGTATATAGCCCGTCGGCAGGCAAATAAGCCAATAAGCAACAAGGGTGATGACCAAAGAAAAATTCACATCTTTATAGCCCCGGAGCGCCGCCTGGGCTGTGACTTGGAGGGTATCTGATATATGGAAAAACAAGGCGTAGATAAGAAATTGAGCGATTAAAGCGAGTACTTCTGTTTCATTCGAATAAAGTGAAGCGACTTCATGGCGAAAAAGAACGACCGCCAAACCGGCGAACAATGCAATGCTGAGCGACATCACAATGCCGAGCCAGCTGTATATTTTTGCATCCCTGAATCGTTGTGCGCCGACTTCAAAACCGACAAGAACCGTAATAGCCATGGACACGCTGAGCGGAATCATATAAAGAAATGAAATGATATTCAGGGCAGATTGATATGCGGCTACCGTCTCTACCGTAAATCTGCTGATCAAGATCGTAACCGCGGCAAACATGCTTGTCTCAAAGAACATGGAAAAGCCCATGGGAACGCCAATTTTTAAAATTTCCAGACATCTTTTCCAAGAAAAAGACTTAAAATATTTTAATCTGACATATTGAGAGAACGGCCTCTTTGTTTTTAAAACATATACGGTCAGCGCTAAAATGAACCAATATGTAATCGCTGTGGCAAAACCTCCTCCTGCCCCGCCCAGTTCAGGAAAAATCCACACTCCAAAAATAAGGACATAATTTAAAAAGATATTAACGGGCAATGCGAAGAGAAGGATGAGCATCACTGCCCTTGTATTTCCCAATGCATAAATAAACGACCTTAACGCATTGAAAATAAATAACGGAATAATTCCAAGGCTGAGCCCGATCAGATAGCCATAAGCTGCATGGCGGACCGCCGCATCTAAATCCAAAACGTCCAGAAGAGGATTTAAAAATAAAATCCCGGCCACGATTACCAATAAAGCAATGAATAAACCAAGAAAAACACCATGGGTAACTATATACGAAACATCGTTTTTTCGTTTTTCCCCGTAATATTGTGCGGCAATCGGCGAAACGGCTAGCAAAATGCCGCTTAAACCGGTAAAGACGGGGTTCCAAATCGATGCGCCGATCGCCACGCCCGCCAATGTGGAAGAATGATAGTTTCCCGAAAAAACGGTATTAAAGAAAACCATGGCAAACATTCCGAGTTGTGTGATCAGAATCGGAACCAGCAAAACGATGATTTGTTTTGTTTTCTCTTTTAATGTAAAAGTCTGATTCATGCGACGATGCTCCTTAACTTTTATGTTGCTGCAAACTGAAGAATACTTCCAAATACAGGATTATTTCCCGTCATCAGCTCCCCGCAAAAGGCAACTTTGCTATCAAAAATTATTTGTTTTCGTATGTAAAATGGAAAAAGCTGTTTGGAGAAAGCTGAAGGGGTTTTTAGAAAACAAAGAAAACTCGCCATCGGGCGAGCTGTCTCATTCCGGAATGAAACGGAATTCCGGCGTCAATCAACCGGATTTTTTTTTGCTTTTCTTTTTTACGAAACGGTAAGCAACAAAGGCAATATAAAGTGGAACTGCAATATAGATCAAATATGGGAACTCCTTATAGGTTCCGCGGTAAATCACATAAAGAAGCGCCCCTAAGAATAGGGTAACAATTGTTCCGTATTTTGGCAATGGCACACTTTTAAAGCTGGGAAGCTTAATTCTGCTGACCATTAAGAAAGCGAGAGACATAAAAACAACTGTCGTAACAATATTGGGGATCAGGTCGCCGAATAATGTAAGGATGGCCAAAATTCCTCCGGCAGCAGTAATCGGAACCCCGACAAAATAATCCATGGAAACTTTACTTGGTGTAATGTTGAAGCGGGCCAAACGGTAAGCTCCAAATAACGGGAACAATCCCGCCACAATAATTCCCCACAGATCGAACTGATAAAAATACGTATAATATACAAGAAAAGACGGAGCCACTCCGAAAGTCACAATATCGGCCAACGAATCGAGTTCCTTGCCAAGGGTGCTGTCTGCGTCAAGCATTCTTGCAAGTCTGCCGTCCATACTGTCCAACATCATTCCTATTAAAATTAAAATTGCAGCATTTTTATATGATCCTGCCGCAGCAAAACTAATTGATAAAAAACCACAATACAAATTCCCTAACGTAAACATATTAGGAATACTTTTTAATACCCGTTGCCGCAAGCTTTTCACCCATTTCCTACAATAGTTTCATAGTTTCCTAATTCTAAAAAAAATATATAAAGTGCATCTGTCGAAATCATTATACCACCCAAAAATCACACTGTGGCAGAAGAAAAAAAATTATTCGCAGACAATTTTTAGTATATGGCCCGGGCAGCATGGACAATATTTCACAAATCCGGCTGCTTCAAACTCTGTTTATTTTACGTCTTTTCTATTTCTATTCAACCATGAAATATATAAACAAAAAAGAGCGGTTCCGGGTGTATTTGGGAGATTTCTGTTACAACCGCCTGCGAAAGGTTTTGTCCGCCTGGCAGATGCATTACAAACATTCTAAAGTATGTATTTTTCTATTTCGCGCCAGGCTCCTTTTCAAAAGGACAGCTGACTTTTTCAAAAATTCTCCGTTTCAAATTTTATCAAAAAAATAAACCACAGAGCAGAAGTAAAAATCACTCTGTGGATTATTCTTATTGCAAGTTTCTGTGTAATATGCCGATAACGCTTTTTAATTCAGACACAGGAATTTGTCCGGGAGCTGAAGCTGATTTTCCGGACGCAAAAGTCATCGCTGAACCGAAAACTTCACCCGCCATCCGGCTGATGAGCCCCAATCCGCCCATGGCCATTGTTACAAGCGGTTTTTTCCCGTCCAATTGTTTATATGCAGTTGTAGCATCAAGAAGGGTCAGTACATCTGAAACAGATTGCGGCATGACGGCAATTTTCAACAGATCCGCACCATTTGCCTCCATGCGCTGAAGCCGTTCCATGATTTCCTCTTTAGGCGGGGTAAAGGAAAATTCATGATTTGACATGATTACATATACCGCGTGTTTTTTCGCCTCTCTAATCACAGCATCAATCGTCTGCTCCGGACTGAACAACTCAAGGTCAATTAAATCAAAACTTCCTGAATGAATGGCAGCAAGGTTCAACTCCCGGTAATAGTCTTGCCCAATCTCTCTTTCGCCCCCTTCTTTTCTGGTCCGAAAAGTAAAGATCAGGGGAATATTGCCAAGCTTACTTCTCAATTGTTTGGCCATGTCCGTTACTTCAGCAATGTTTTCCACCTTGTCAAAAAAATCTGCCCGCCATTCAATAAGATCTGGGCCTGCCGATTGAACCAGCACTGCCTCATCAAGCAATTCTTCTCTATTTTTACCGACGAGCGGAACAATGATTTTCGGAGCCCCTTCCCCGATTTTTATGTTTCTAACCGTTACTGTTTCCATTTCCCTCCACCTTTTTGCTTCTTCCTTAGCGGGAAGCGCTGAAATTTTTCATCATTACCTCGGATCATGAAGATCCCAGGCTAATTTGATTGAATTAACAATTTGCTCGGCCGCTTCTTCGCAGTCCAAATCATCCAATGATACGCGCGAGTGGTGATTTGCGTAGATTTCTTTTCTTTCATAAAAAAGCTTTTCCATATCCTCCAAGCTTTTTCCCTTCAAAACAGGACGGCTGTCAATAATTAAGCCGATGCGATCTTTCCAGGAATCCCAGGACAGATCCAAATAAAAGACAATACAATTTTCCAGGCAGACTTTACGGATATCCTCCTGAAGAAAGGAACCCCCGCCCAGGGAAATGACATTCAGCTTTTTCCGGCAGACTTCGGTCACCAACTCCCGTTCCCGCTCCCGAAAAACTTTTTCTCCATACGTTTTGAAAATTTCTGAAACAGGCATTTTAAATTCTTTTTCGATTTCTTCATCTATATCAATAAAATCCCGATATAATTTTTTTGCGACAAGTTTGCCGATCGTTGTTTTCCCCACTCCCATAAATCCGATAAAAGCAATACTTTTTTCTCTCAGAGAAATTTCTTTTTCCATAATTCCGTATACTTCCTCTCTGGTACGCGTATTTCATCAAATTATTTAAAATTATATATCGAATCTGCTTGCTTGTAAAACTTACATGAATGAAAAGGACCATATCTGCCAAAAATATTCTGCTCAGAACAGCAAACTGAATGATTAGAACCCTAAATGAAAAAATCATAAAAAACCTCACATCTGCCAACGGGATGTGAGGTTAAGATTTGTCAGATGAACTTTCGCGTCCCCCTCTGACGTTTTAGCAAATATAAATTATTGCATAACAAGAATCAGACTTACGGCCATTACCGCCATTCCGGCTATTAAACCGTAAATGGAAAGATGGGCTTCATCATATTCTTTTGCAGCCGGCAATAATTCATCGAGGGAAATAAATACCATAATTCCGGCCACTCCGGCAAAAATCACACCGAAAATAATATCGTTTAAAAAGGGCATTAAAATTAAGAAGGCCGTCAACGCGCCGAGCGGCTCTGCCACACCGGACAAAAAGGAATATGC
Organism: Robertmurraya sp.; assembly: GCA_025451895.1. Taxonomy (GTDB): domain Bacteria; phylum Bacillota; class Bacilli; order Bacillales; family Cytobacillaceae; genus CALKIU01. The sequence continues at coordinate 946 of JANWJP010000081.1, read as the reverse complement.
AAACGCCTTTCTTCTGTCCCCCGTTGCATAATAAATAGGTACGGAAACAGCAATCCCCTCCGGAATATTGTGAATGGCAACCGCAATGGCTATAGCAACACCGAGAGCCGGGTCCTGCAATGCCGACGTAAACGTGGCAATACCTTCAGGAAAGTTGTGTATCGCTATAGCCAACGCAGTAAATACTCCCATTTTGAGAAGTTTATCATCCGCTGCGGCGGCGGGAGTCTTCATTTCCTCAACCTTTTTTAACTCATGGGGATTCCCGTGCTGGGGTATAAATTTATCAATTAATGCAATTAAAAGCATGCCCCCGAAAAAGCCGCCAACCGTCGCCCAGTACCCGGGCACTTCTCCTAATTCCCCCGTCAGTGCATCCTTGGCTTTAAAAAATATTTCTATCATGGACACATAAATCATAACTCCCGCTGAAAATCCCAGGGCAAAAGAGAGAAATTTTGTGTTTGTCGTTTTTGCAAAAAAGGCAATAAAACTCCCTATCCCGGTTGCAAGTCCGGCCAATAAGGTTAATCCAAATGCCATAATGATATTTTCGGTCATCTTTCCCTCTCCCTTCCTATTGCAAAGAAATACAGCAGCATTCTTTATTGAAAAGATTCAATATCTGCGATGTGCAATAATTCTTTATTTTATATCTTTTAATAAGATTATATCTATCAAGACTTGTATTTTTAACCAAAATGTATATGCTAAAGAAATTTGCCTTCAGTAAACATTTTAATGCATACGAAACTTATTTGGCAATATTAATCTTTTTAAAAATTTTTTCGTAATCTTGTCTTTTTAGAAAAAGAATCCTGAAATATTCATAGCCTTACGGCATCGTTTATTTAAACCTAAAATTCCTTGAAATTTGATGGCTTCCAATACAAATTATTAGGATCCAATCAAATTAGCTGGAATTTTATTGCAAATTCTGGAAAAT
>JANWJP010000080.1 GCA_025451895.1 Robertmurraya sp. | reverse complement strand
CTCCCTGAACAAGTTTTTCAGCCACGGTGTGTTTATCCTCTTCGCAATTTTGTAATACACTTATTTTAATAAGCTCTCTGGCTTCAAGAGCATCAATAATCTGTTTAATCATGTTTTCACTTACGCCGCCTTTCCCCACCTGAAAAATCGGATTGAGATGATAGGCTTTTGAGCGCAAAAATCTTTTCTGTTTTCCTGTCAGCATATGCTTCCTCCCAACTGTTTCATTACAGTTTGTTTCATCCGTTCCACATCAGGGAAAATTCCCGTCCATTTTTCAAAAGCCAGCGCCCCCTGATAAACAAACATATTAAGTCCGTTCTGGGTTTTTGCCCCTTTTTCCGCAGCATGGCGCAAAAATTTAGTTTGCAGCGGATTATAAATAATATCGCTGACAAATGCATCTGACTTAAGATTATGTAATTTTAACGGTTCTGATTCCAAAGCCGGAGCCATACCGATCGAAGTGGTTTGAATGATCAAATCATAGTCTCCCAAATTTTCCTCCGCTTGATTAAGCGAAAGCACTTCCGTTTCAACTTCATACGGGCACTCAAGACGGAGGGTTTCGGCCTTTTCTGGGGTCCGGTTCGCAATATCAATCGATTTTACTCCTTCATGGGCCATCGTAAAATATATCGCCCGCGCCGCACCGCCTGCACCGATGATCAATGTTTTTTTGTTGCCCGGAGAGGGCAGGTCAGCATAAAGCCCCTTCAGGTATCCGCTTCCGTCTGTATTATAGCCAATCAGACGGCCGTTTTCATTTTTAACGGTATTCACAGCACCAATTGATTTTGCCAGCGGGTCCACCTCATCCAAAAGCGGCATGATGGCAACTTTGTGTGGAATCGTCACATTGAATCCGCTGATTCCGACAGCCTTCAAACCTTTGACCGCATCGGCAAGATTTACACTTTCCACCCGCAAAGCATGGTAGTGGGCATTGATTTTATATAACTGAAACAAATCATTATGCATAGCCGGAGACATGGATTGGGCAATCGGATCGCCAATTACTGCATATAACTCCTTCATCAGTTTTCCTCCTCGTCCAAAACTAAATTAATGATTTTCTGATCATCGCATGAACGCCCTTCGGTACATGAACAGCCACTTTTGCTCCCGGATCATTGACAGTTATCCAGCCGAGGCCGGAAAAAACAATATCCGTTTTCCCTTCTTTAATTGAAAATTCATGTCTGACCAGAGGCGGGAATTCGTCAAGCTGCTCTTTCCGTGGAGGGGTCAGCATGCTTCCCACATGTTTTTCATATAAAGAAGGGGCATTTTCCAATTTAGTCCGGTGTATTTGCAACATATTCGAAAAGTAACAAATAAAGGAGCAGCGTCCTCCGCTTATGTAATCAAAACGGGCCAGTCCCCCGATATATAATGTTTGTCGCTCGTTTAACTGGTACACCTTCGGCTTGATTTCCCTTTTTGGAATAATCAATTTTAAATCACGCTTATCTACATAATGAGCCATTTGGTGGTGATTAATAATTCCCGGCGTATCGATTAAGTTTTTCCCATCATTTAAAGGAATCTCAATCATATCAAGGGTTGTACCCGGAAAATGAGAGGTGGTAATAATATCACCCTCACCTGTGATTTCCCTGATAATCCGATTAATAAATGTGGATTTTCCAGTGTTTGTGCAGCCGACTACAAAAACATCCCTGCCATTCCGAAGTTTCTCAATGTCCGCGATAACTTCTTTCATAAAGTATCCTTTTTCCGCACTGATGACATGTACTCCGGCCGGTTTTAATCCGAGTTGTTTCGCTTCATGCCTCATCCAATGGATCACTTTGGCCGGTTTAACAGAGCGCGGGAGAAGATCCACCTTATTTCCGATCAAAAGAACAGGGTTTTTTCCCGCAAAACGATGGATACCGGGAAGCCAGCTGCCGTTAAAATCAAAAATATCAACTATTTTTACTATCAGTGCTTCCTTCTGTCCGACTTCATTGAGAATCTTTAGAAAATCATCATCAGTCAAGCTGACATCCTGCACTTCATTATAATGTTTCAACCTGAAGCAGCGGCGGCAAATAATCTCTTCTTTCTCCAAGGATGACTTCGGTGCATAGCCGATTTTTTCCGGATCTTCTGTTTGAATTTTTACTCCGCAGCCAATGCATATATATTGTTCCGTCAATTTTTCTGCTCCTCCCATGTAAGCATGCCCTTTTTCTTAAACCAATTTAAAATTCTTCTTTCCAAAAACCTGTTAAATCTCGTCCAAAAACCGTCTGTAGACGCAACCGGAACGACGAGAATCGTATGAAATCCGCCCCTGTTTCCTCCGAATACATCCGTCAGCAGTTGATCACCAATGACACAAACGTCATCTTTATTAAGATTCATTACCTTCAAGGCTCTATGAAATGCAGCCTGCAAAGGTTTACGGGCGCGAAAAATATATTGTATTTTAAGCGGGGTGGAAAAGGATTCAACCCTTTCCCTGCTATTGTTTGAAACAATAGTCACTTTTATATTTTCCTTTTCCAAAGTTGACAGCCATTCTATCAATTTTGGTGTTGCATTTGGCCGATCCCACTCTACCAAAGTATTGTCCAAATCAGTAATTACTCCTTTGATACCGCGCGCTTTCAGCTTTTCCGGAGTGATCTCGTAAATATCCTTCACATGCTCATTTGGCAAGAACATCTTTAACATTTTGACACCTCATTATTCTCCATTATCCGTAACCATCATAAACAATTTTGTTCTTTCTTTCAAAAAGCAGCCGCCGAAACGACTCCTTTCTCAGTATATAGTTGTTTCATTACCGGGAAAAGAGGTTTTGTCTGATTATATCGAAAAGTGAAGGAGATTACAGTTTTTTCCTAAAATCTTTCGACAGTTTGCGGGTCCGTTCAACAGCTGTGGATAACTTTATACACATAGTACACATTGATTTATTCAGATTTTTCGTAATTATAAACAAATTAATCACAATTTATCCACCGGTAATTGTGGATAAATGGAACGGTTGTTCTGGCTGTATTTTTTTGATAGAGTAGGGTCAGATAATCACTTACAGTCCGATCCATATCCAAACACTGGCAAATCCTAAAAAGATTTTCAGGAAAGCGAGGGAACCCTGGATGAAAGAACTATCGGATAAACTCCTGATAGAAGCCTACTATAAGGCAATCGAGCTTAATTTAAGCAAGGAATTCATTTTGCTGATTGAATCAGAAATAAAGCGCCGTTCGTTGACTGACCGTATTAAAGCAAGTTCATAGCTCCGGGTCCTTAAACGGACTTTTTTTTTTGTTTCTATTACCCCCGGAATTAAACAGTGATCTATTATATTGATTATTGCCATCCTGTTTTTGAATGGTACTTGGTACGGTCCGACGCAATGCTGAAACAGACTGTTTTCAATAGCCGGCCTATCAAATTTCGCATCAGACTAACTAACCTGCATGTTTCTATCATTTTGTCTCCTTTAAAAAACCAAGTGCTTCTCCCATTTTAATTTCAGACGGAATTTTCAAATCCTTCCTGATTTCAAAAGTTTCCTTTTCAAAAAGCAAAATAACGGTTGAGCCGAAACTGAAGTAAGCAATCTCTTCTCCTTTTTCCACTGTATCGCCTTCAAAGGTCATCTCTATCGAATTGACAAACATGGCTCCTACTTTTATCAATGCAGAATGACCAAAGCGATGTTGAAATTCTGTGATTTTCCGAAAATTCTTTGATAAAGTCTCTTTTCCGTATTTAAGACCAAGAGAATTAACAGGATAAGACTTTCTCCCCAAAGTCAGGCGATCTGTTACCTTGCCGGAAAAGGGACTGTGGATGCGGTGATAATTGCTCGGACTTAAATAAATAATCATGAAGGAACCGGACTCATATTTGGAAACCTTTTCCTCCGAACCCAACATATCCAAAAGAGAGTAGCTTTTTCCTTTTACTTCCATGTTCATTTCTTTCGATATAGTTCCAAACGCTTCAATGACACCGTCCACGGGACTTATCACAGAGGAGTCGCTTTCATGAATGATTCTTGCTCCCTTTTTGAGCTTCCTTGTGAAAAAGTGATGGAGAGTTTTGTATTCGCTGAGAGGATATTCTGCTTCCTCCAGGTTGATTTTATATACACGGGCAAAAGATGATACAAAAAACCCGCTCAGCCTCGACTGGGCAAATTTCCTTAACAGAAAAGAAGTCCATTTTCCATTTGTAAGTTCAACAATCAAGCGATACAAAAACTGCCGCATTCAGGTGACCTCCGATTTATCAAAAATTAACAAGTCAGGACAGGCTGCTTACTTTCCGTCCGACTACAATTTATGTTACACTTTGCGCATTTTTTGAACAAGAACGAAAACAGCTGAAACACATCTTTTATTAATCACAGGCAGTACACTTTTAATTCCGGCTTGTTATATATGTTGGTAAAAATTTTAAGAACACGGATTATCTCGATACAGTGGAAAGATAAATATTTTTTATGAAAGAACCGTGAGATAGGTCCAGGTCACAAAGTCTTTTTTTTGACAGAACCCTTGCACAGCGGAAATAAAGCGGGGAAAACAGGCTGCGGCCATCCTGCTGACCTCCTGAATAAGTATTAACCACGTCCGTTTAACCCAAAATGTTCATATAAACCGCTCATGGAGACTTATTGAGCGCTTTTGCCGATCAGTTTGTCCGCTTAAACTGTTCATGAAGACATTTTAAACCGTTTTCAAAGGCACTTTGTCCGCTTAAAACCTTCATGAGGACATTTTCACCTATTTTCGAGACCGGTTTGTCCTCATAAACACCTCATGAGAACATTTTAAAGCTTTTTCACAGCCGTTTCGTCCTCTAAACACGTTCATGAGGACATTTTGAACCGTTTTCAAAGGCACTTTGTCCGCTTAAACCCTTCATGAGGACATTTTCACCTATTTTCGAGACCGATTTGTCCTCATAAACACCTCATGAGAACATTTTAAAGCTTTTTCACAGCCGTTTTGTCCTCTAAACACGTTCATGAAGACATTTTGAACCGTTTTCAGAGTCACTTTGTCCGCTTAAAACCTTCATGAGGACATTTTCACTTATTTTCGAGGCCAGTTTGTCCTCATAAACACCTCATGAGGACATTTTAAACCTTTTTCACAGCCGTTTTGTCCTCTAAACACGTTCATGAAGACATTTTGAACCGTTTTCAAAGGCACTTTGTCCGCTTAAAACCTTCATGAGGACATTTTCACTTATTTTCGAGGCCAGTTTGTCCTCATAAACACCTCATGAGGACATTTTAAACCTTTTTCACAGCCGTTTTGTCCGCTTAAAACCGCCCAAGGGCACGGGGACAATTTCAACTCCTTAACCTCACCAAACACCCCATAAAAACAAAAAAACGACATGAAAATGCCGTTTCCTCCCCAAAGAAAAAACGTAAAAAATAAGAAACTTTCACAAATCTCCCGGTTTCTTTTTTCGTTTCTCTTTTTCAGCCCGGTAAAATTCATGAAACATCTTCATTAACGCCCGCTTCTCTATTCTTGACACATAACTTCTTGAAATGCCAAGTTCTTTGGCAATTTCCCGTTGGGTTTTTTCTTTTTGCAAATCAAGACCAAATCTGCCGATAATTACTTCCCTCTCCCTGCCGTCCAACACCCCGATAAATTCTTTGACCTTCTCCAATTCCATATTCAATTGAATGGTGTCAATCACATCTTCGGAATCAGATTTTAACACATCAATCAGGGAAATTTCATTTCCTTCCTTATCCTGCCCAATCGGATCATGCAAGGAAACGTCCTTCTTTGTTTTCTTTAAAGCCCTTAAATGCATCAGGATTTCATTTTCGATACAACGGGCGGCATATGTCGCAAGTTTTGTTCCTTTTCCTTCAGAGTAGCTTTCTATTGCTTTAATAAGTCCTATCGTCCCGATGGAGATTAAATCCTCTGTATCTTCCCCTGTATTTTCAAATTTCTTGACAATGTGGGCCACGAGGCGCAAATTATGTTCAATCAGCTTATTTCGTGCATGGCTGTCGCCTTCCGCCATTAAACGCAAATATTTTTTTTCATCATCAGCTGATAAAGGCTGTGGAAAGGCGTTATTTTTTACATACGATACAAAAAGGACCATTTCCTTTAATATCAATGTGAGTGCCGTAAATATTCCCGCCAGTGCTTTCACCCCGCTTTCAGACTTTCGCCTATAACAAATCCTATGATGAAATAAATATTTCTTGTCTGTCCAAAAGGAAAAACGTGCAAACCGTACCCCGGTTTGCACGTTTAAATACTCTTATTTTTTGCCGCCGAGAGCTTTGACGATTTTATTCACCAATGTTGATGAATGAAGCGCAGCTTTTTCTAAATATTGTTCAAAAGATACACCGGACTCTTTACCGGCAATATCGGACAAAGACCGGATAATGACAAAAGGAGTCCCGAACTGGTAACATACTTGCGCAATCGCTGCCCCCTCCATCTCAAAAGCCTGCAGGCCGGGAAATTGCTTTTTCACAAATTCCACTCTTTCCGGATCGTTCATAAAAGAGTCGCCTGTTGCTATTAATCCCTCCGTCACTTTAATTCCCTCAATTTCCTTTGCGGCATCCATTGCCGTTTTCACTAAGGAAACATCCGCTTCAAATGCAGGCGGAAGCTGCGGGATCTGCCCGTACTCATAACCAAACACGGTAACATCCACATCATGGTGACGCACTTCAGTAGAGATGACCACATCTCCCACATTCAATTCGAGGTTTGCCCCTCCTGCAGAGCCGGTATTGACCACATAATCAGGCCGGTATTTTTCGAGAAGGATCGTTGTTGACATGGCCGCGTTCACTTTACCGATTCCCGAACGAAGCAGGATCACTTCGACTCCGTTAAGTTTGCCGGTTGTAAACTCACAGCCGGCAATCGTTTCCGTCTGTTTGTCCGTCATCCAATCCTTAAGAATCGCCACTTCCTCTTCCATCGCTCCGATAATTCCTATTGACATGCAATAAACCCTCTTTTCTTTTATTCTATTCAATGGCCGAAAGCCTTTCTACTTTAGTCGGTTTCCAGCCCTTTCCGTCAACCCATTCAATATACACTTTATAAATTTTTTCTTTATTTTTTGTGTAAATCGTCCCTGCGGATTTATTCGGACCATTGTTGCCTAGAAAATGAATCGTAAATTCATCTTCTGATAAACCAACCGCATAGGAAATGGCTTTAACCATTTCATCCCAGTCGACACCTGAATAAACTGTTACATGTTTTCCGGTCTGTACAGTTCCAACAGGCTCCCAGTTGGGGTTAACAATCGTTTCTATAACGTTTGGACGGTCTCCCCCTTCTGTGACGACGGTCTCATCCTGTTTTCCTGTTTTTTCATCATCTTCACGTGAATTCTTTTCGTTCTCTTTCTTTACCGGATTTCCGCCTCCTGAGGGTGATTTGCTTTTCTCATCAGATTTTTCTTCATTACCGGCAACGTTTTGCTCCGTATTCGGTTCATTATCACCCGAAGCAGGTTCATTTCCGCTGAAGAAAATATTGTAGGAAACAACTATAATCAATAACAGCACAATGGCGATTAAACTGTTCGAAATAACATTTACTCTTCTTTTCCGATGGCGCTGCTCGTATCGTGAGCGTCCAAATTCATCTCTCATAAAGTCTTCCTCCCCAATTAATTGCAAGGTCAACTGCCAAACGGGCCGGACCCTTGCAGGATTGTCAGGATTTCTCCAAACGGATAAAGCAAGATACCGCAGTGAACGTACACTTTATTCTAACACGTCTTATCGGAAACTTGAAGATGCGACCATCCCCGAATCTTTACAGAGGGACGGAAGGTACGGTTCTAAGGCCGGGAATCTTTCTTTTCATCAAGGGCATAAATGCCAGCAACCATTTCTGAAAATAATTGATTGACTCCGCCCTCCTGTTCGGACACATTAAGATTGACCGTGACAAGGGCATACTTTGGTTCTTTATAAGGAAAATAACCCGCAAACCATTTATTATGAAGAGGTTGTCCATCCGGTGAATATTTCCCTGTTTCCGCCGTGCCCGACTTGCCGGCTACTTCATAAGGGAGATTGCGCAACCATCTCCCTGTTCCTTGTTCATTCACCACCACTTCCCGCAGAAGTTTTTGCAATTTCATCGCTGTATAAGGAGATATAGATTCTTCCGGATGCCTCTTCTTATTAAAGGTAATAACTGAAGTGCCGTTTTTATATTCCACAGAAAATACAGCCCGGACAAGTTCCTTTTTGCCTCCTCTGGCAATGGTTGCCATCATATTGGCAACGGCAAGCGGAGTCACTCTGACTTCATGTTGGCCGATCCCGGTCATGGCCGTAAAGTTTTTATCCTTCTTTTCTTCTTCCTGCAAATAGATTCTCCCCTTATCTTCATCAGGGAGCTGTTTAAAGCCTTCCAGATGAAAAATATCCCCCTGCCAGCCGTTTGTACCAAGCAAGGAGAGCTTGGCGGCATACTCCTCAATAATATTTTCGTTTTTTTCCCTTAGTTCAACGGCAAGTGTGCCGAACGTGTTATTACAGCTTCTTGCAAAACTGTCAGTAAAATTAAGCATGCCATGCTTATATTTCGGATCCGGCTCGCCGTGAATGGTCTTGCTGCAATTATAAAGACGGTTCGGATCATCCAGTTGATAATCAATGGCTGCCGCAGCGATGACGGTTTTAAAAACAGAACCGGGTATATGCTCTTTAATCATTTCATTCCTAATGCTGCCGGATGAGGAATCAAACGGGGATTTCCTGTTGATCTTTGGTCTGGAGACATTCGCTAAAATTGAATTTGTCTCTATATCCAAAAGCAGCAATCCTCCATGTTTTATTTTATGTTTATCAACAAGCTGTTCCGCCAGTTGCTGGTAGGCAGAATCTATCGTTGTTTTCACATTTACCGGATAAAACGGATTTGCCGGCTCCACATATTTAACGCGAATGCCAAATAATGGCCCGCCAATTCCGTCCACATAATAAACAAGCTTAGCCGGACCGTCCGCGAGCAAAAATTCATCAAAGCTTTTTTCCAGTCCGGTCAATCCGACCGCTGTATTTGGTGAAACCTTTCTGTCCGGATATCTTGTTTTCAAAAGCTTTTCATTTTCCCCTGTGATTCCGATTAAATGCTCGGCATAATTTCTCGTTTTCGGCACCTTTTTCTCGACCGCAAATACACCGGGGATTTCCAGCTTATTAATTTGTGTCATTTGATCCTCAGTCAGCAGCAGCGGCTTTTCCCGGCCATAGGCAAAGGGTTCTTTGGCTTTGTTCAGGGCGTCAGAAACAGCAACAGGGGATTCACCAATAATCCGGGCAACCTCTTCTATCTCCCAATCAATGTTTCTTAGAAAGGGAAAAAGAATCAGAACCCGCATTTTATCGTGAACCAGTGGATTGCCGTTCCGGTCAATAAAACCTCCCCGGCCGCTGTCAATTTCCACTTCCTGTGCTCTTTGTTTTACACTTGCTTCATACAGATTAATATTCCGTTTTGAAAAATTTTCAGCAGAAATCAACTGAATTTCTGCCAGTCTTACTGTGAAGAGAACCATCAACAGCATGACTATGGATATAAAGAATATCGCTCTTTTCCGCCGCATAAAAAACACCTCGTCAAAAGCATTGACGAGGATCATTAATTTCAAACGACAGTGCATAATTTTATGAAAGTAATATGAGTATAGCGAAAAAATGATATATAAGGGATATTAAAAATGAAAATTAATTGATCTTAATGATTTTTACAAGCATTTCTCCACCCGGTGTCTGCACCGCAACTTCATCATCAACTTTGCGGCCAAGAAGGCTTTTGGCAATTGGAGAATCATTGGAGATTTTTCCTTCAAACGGATCTGCTTCAGCACTTCCGACAATCGTATACGTTTCTTCTTCCCCATCAGGCAGTTCGATAAAAGTAACGGAGCTGCCCAATGAAACAGTATCTCCGTTTATTTCGTCTTCATCAATAATTCTGGCATTTCTGATCATATTTTCAATCGTTGTAATACGTCCTTCAACAAAGGCCTGTTCCTCTTTTGCAGAATCATACTCGGAATTCTCAGAGAGGTCGCCAAAACTGCGGGCAATTTTAATTCTTTCAACAACTTCTTTTCTTTTCACTGTTTTCAAATATTCTAATTCCTGTAATAATTTTTCTTTTCCTTCTAACGTCATAGGATATTCTTTTTCAGCAGCCAAGATTTTTCACTCCTTCTAGTTTTACAATCCCCATGGTATTTTTGTTTTTAGGTATGTGGTAAACGTGTGCATTTTCTTATATGCACAGGAGCGCGCCCCAAAAAAGGACGCGCAGTCAGAAAATCTTTTTATTGGATTGATTTTTTTTAATATGTGACGAACTGTCGCAGTTTCGCTATTATCATATATAAATGAATAGTACTCACATATGCAAAGAAAATCAATAGTTTTTTTTAATAAAATTGGAAATATTTGTTTCATGATCTGCCAACCGGTTTTCGTGCGCATCAAAATACTGTTCGGCTAAATTTCCTTGCGCATCATATTGTAAGGGTATACGGGCCGGTCTGTTTTAAAACGGACAATTTGCAGCGGATGTCGGGCCGCATCCAGTTCATTTCCGTCTTCATCCCAAATTTTATCAATAACCTGAGTAAAAGTGGAGATTTCCGGTCCGAAAAATTCAACTTCCTGCCCCGGCTTAAAATGATTGCGCTGCTGCAGGGTCACTATTTGTGAGTCCTCATCATAATCCAGCACCAAACCGGCAAAATCATATTTCGTTTTCTTGCTGTGATTGCCAAACATTTGCTCTTTATATCCCGGAACCCCTTCGAAAAAGGCCGGTGCCGTATCCCTATTCGCACATTTTTCGAGCTCCCGGAGCCATTCCTCTTTAAATACAAAATGATCAGGGTCGGCACAGTAAGCGTCGATCACTTCCCGGTACACGCTCACTACGGTGGCAATATAATGAATGGACTTCATTCTTCCTTCAATTTTTAAACTGTCTACTCCCAGTTCAATCAGGCGGGGAATGGATTCAACCAGTCTTAAATCCTTTGGACTCATGGCAAACGGTGCATCGCCTTGCGCAAACAAAGGCATTTCTTTATTATCTTCAAACGCATATAAATCATAATCCCATCTGCATGACTGGCAGCATCCTCCCCGGTTCGAATCTCTCGCGGTCATATGGTTGCTGAGCGTGCAACGGCCTGAATAGGCAATACACATCGCCCCGTGGATAAAGGTTTCGATTTCAATATCTACTTTTTCTTTAATTTCCCTAATTTCTTCCGCACTTGTTTCCCTGGCAAGAACAACCCGTTCCAATCCTTCTTCCTTCCAAAACTGTACCGCTTTCCAGTTGGCCAGGGATTGCTGGGTGCTGAGATGCACCTCTATTTCAGGCGCAAGCCGTTTCGCTGTTTCAATAATAAGAGGATCCGCAACAATCAGACCGGCAATACCGGTTTCCCTTAATCCGAGAATATATTCCTCCAGCCCGTCCATATTTTCATTATGTGCGTATATATTCGTGGTTACATATATTTTCGCTCCGTATTTCTTTGCAAATTCCACGCCTTCTTTCATTTCTTCAAAAGTAAAATTATCGGCGTTGGAGCGCAAACCATATTCCTGTCCTCCAATAAATACGGCATCTGCACCGTAATGGACGGCAATTTTCAATTTTTCCAAATTCCCTGCCGGCGCCAGCAGTTCCGGCTTCTTAACAATAACCCTTTTACCGTTTATAATTTTTGATATCCCGTCAAGGGCTGTGTTCATCAACAAATTCCTCCTTTCCACCCAATGTCAATAAACGGTCTCCTTGAAAAAGAATCCTGTATCAAGGGGACGATTTGGAGGCTGAATGGCTTCAATTTGCCTGAAAAGATCATCCTTTGCTTCCTCATATTGAGCAGGATCCGATACACATAAATCGATCGCTTTCCGGTAAAGCTGCGTAACCCTCCGGATGTATTCAGCATCTTTCATTATCCCGTCTATTTTGAACGAATCAATTCCTGCTTCAATGAATTCCTGAAGCTCGTCGATCATGCAAATATCATTCGGACTCATAATATGAGTGCCATTCTCATCTTCGAAAATCGGATATTTATCTCCCCGGCCCGGATCATGAAGGAACATATTTTTACCCTTGCGTTTTTCCGGTTCCATTTTCCTTCCTTGATAATCAAAATAATTTCCGAGCAGCGTCCGCTTTGACTGGAACATGGCCGTCATGCCGTGAATTTGAATTTCTATTTCCACTTCCGCATGTTCTTTTATTTCAATGCAGGCATCCATGTTTATTTCCCGGGCAAGAACAGCCCTCTTTGCGCCTTTTCTTCCCCAGTAATTGCATGCATACCAATTTGTTGCTGTTGTTTCTGTACTCCAGTGCAATTTCATTTCAGGCGCTGTTTCCCTTGCGGCCATCAGTACAGCGGGATCGCCAAAAATGATGGCGTCGCCGCCGGCTTCCCGGACAAAAGCAATATAGTCATTTAATTCCGGAATTTTATCATTATGGAAAATGGCATTCATCGCCACATATACTTTTTTCCCCTTAGAATGGGCAAGTTCTACAGCCTTTCTTACATCTTCCCGTGAAAACTCTCCGGCCAGTCTGAGCCCGTAGCGCTGTTCACCGACAACAAAAGCGTCCGCCCCTGCTTCCGCCAAAGGAAAAATATCTTCCACACTTAAAGGCGTTACTAATAACTCCGGTTTTTTCATCTCTCATCACCTCTTCCGACTAATTGCAACCCCGTCGCCAACCGGCAGTATGACCGTGTCAAAGCCTTCATGCTCCATAAGCCATTTATTAAAATCGTTTATTTTTCTGACAAGACCCCGTTTATTCCTGTTCTGAATATCCTTTTCACAAACGAGTCCTCTAAAAAGGACATTATCAGTTAAAACAATGCCATTCTCCGCCAGATACGGAGAATACATCTCGAAAAATTTCCGGTATTGGCCTTTGGCAGCATCTATAAAAATAAAATCATAAGGCGCATGCTTTTCAATTTCCTCACGCAGTTCCAGGGCATCACCATAAAGAAGTTGTATTTGCCCGGCTCTTCCGGACCTGCTTAAAAACTCCCAGGCAAGCTTCAACCGCTCAGGATCTTTTTCTGCCGTAACAATGAAGGAGTCAGGAAGAGTATATGCCATTCTGAGTGCCGAATATCCGATGGCAGTCCCGATTTCGAGCAATTTTTTCGGCTGATGAATCCGCAAAATTTGCAGCATCGTTTCGATGGCAGCCAATTCCATAATCGGAACAGCATTCTGTTTAGCATATGTTTCCATCTCAAATAAAAGCTCATCCCTCATCGGAATAAGCTCTTCCAAATAGCTTTGCAGTTTCTCGTTCAACATGATTTCACCCCGGGAACTTCATAAAAACACCTTTCTTTTTAAAGAAAGACAATCGGAACAAGTCCGATTGTCATATATGCTATTAAATACTCGCACTATTCTATCACAACTATTTCAAAAATGCGAGTGTCATACATGATAGAAATTTTTGTCTGTTATGTGACCCTGTAAATGAAACCGGAAATTTGCCCTTAAAGATGGCTTAAATATAATCACTTTCCGGTTATATAACGTGCCTTCTTTTCATTATGCTCATCTAACGTATAAGAGAAAAGAACTTCTCCGGATGGTGTGGCCAGGAAATACAGATAATCCGTTTTTTCCGGATACAAAGCCGCTTCAATCGAAGAAATGCCGGCATTGGCGATTGGTCCGGGCGTCAACCCGGGATATTTATATGTGTTATACGGATCATCAATTCCTAAATCTTTATAATAGACCCTTTCTTTATGTCTTCCTTGCGCATAAAGGACAGTTGGATCTGTTTGAAGCGGCATGCCTATTTTCAGACGGTTATAAAACACACCGGCAATTCGATCCCGATCTGCTTGTTTTGTTGCCTCTTTTTCAATCAAGGCTGCCATAGTCAACAATTTATGGGGACTCATTTGCTTTTCTTCCATATCCCCGCTGTATTTTTGAAGAACTTCGACAGTTTTATTGATCATCGCCTTCACAATTTCTTCAATAGAAGGATCATTTTTATAAAACGAATAAGTGGCAGGGAATAAATATCCTTCCAAAGCATATTTTATATCTTTATGCAAAATTTCCTCTGTTAAAAGATTTGGATATTGTTCCATTAATTCTTTGACAAATTGATCATTTGTCAGCTGTTCCCATACTTCCGATTCGCTGTAATTTGTTTTTTCACTGATAATATGAGTGATTTCCTGTAAAGTTTTTCCCTCAGGAATGGTGATTTTAAAAACAGCTTCTTCCATCACTCTACCTGTTTTTAAATGGGAGACGATTTCAGAAAAAGTCATTGACGGAGATAAAGAATACTCGCCGGCCATAAAACCTGATTCATTTTTAAATTTGACATAATATCTGAACACATTGGCATCCTTAATGATCCCTTTTTCCTCTAAAATCCGGGCAATTCCCGCTGCAGAAGTACCGATTGGAATTTCCACGGTGACTGTTTCATCACTTTTTGAATCAACCGGCTTCATTGCATTATGAATGTAGAAAAATCCTCCTAGAGATACAACCAAAAAGAGAGCCGCAAGAACAATCGACACCCTGAGTACCACTTTCCGGACGATTTTTGCTTCCTCCTGCCTCTCCAATAACTTTTCCATAATAAGTTTCTTTTTTGAATCGTTTCCGCCTTGCGTCATCTAATATTTCCCCCTCAAATAACAAGCCGGATGCTTTTTCAATACCGGCTCTTTTCGAACATTTTTCCCGTTAAACGGCCGGATAAAAAACTGAAACGTTTGTATAATCTATTTGTGCATCATACTGTTTGCGCAAATATGATCTTTATTATCTTCATTCCTTCTCATTCTCCGAATCATTATACTATATTTTTTCGTGTTTCGACGCAAAATACAACAAATTTCGCAATTCGTAAAAGGTTGCTTCCTTTTATATCAAAGTTCGTTGATACAAACGGCCGCAATGACAGACAAAGGCGAGTGTTCCGGCCTATACAAATAATTTATGGGGGCATCCGAAATCTTTCTGCGGCCATGATACAAAGGGCTGCCCGCTTTGCGGACAGCCACCGGCATTAATCTTCTTCTTCCTGATCTAAGAAAGTGTTTAGCATTTCTTCAATTAAATCCCATTCTTCTTCTGTTTCAATCGGTTGCAGATCTCCTTCTTCTCCATTTTCAGAAGGAATATAAGCGGAGGCATGAATTTCTATTTCCTCCTCATCGTCTTCACTTGCTCCTACAGGATAGTAGAGAACATATGATTTGCCAAACTCCTCGGAATCAAATGTAAACAGAATTTCGCAAAGCTGTTCATTACCTTCTTCATCTACAACCGTAATATGGTTTTCACCTTGATTCATTTCTTCACCTCATTATTTCCGGCTATCAAGATAGCCTTGTAAAATCATTGTAGCAGCCATCTTATCAATGACTTTTTTGCGTTTTTTCCGGCTCACATCTGCTTCAAGAAGAACCCTCTCAGCAGCCATGGTCGTT
>JANWJP010000079.1 GCA_025451895.1 Robertmurraya sp. | reverse complement strand
CCTGATCCGGATTATGCCGGCGTAGGAAAGTAGAGACACTGAAATTTTTCTGTTTTGTTTGCCGGGTCCTAAATAGGACCCGGCTTTTGCTTTATGGTAATGCTTTTATA
This sequence comes from Robertmurraya sp., assembly GCA_025451895.1. GTDB lineage: Bacteria > Bacillota > Bacilli > Bacillales > Cytobacillaceae > CALKIU01. Next base: position 4,895 of record JANWJP010000079.1, on the reverse strand, counting down.
TTTAAAAAAGCAGATGACCTGCATGTTTGAAAATTTAAGGGGGATATGGTTGTGGATCAAGTAAGCAAAGCATTAACGATTGCCGGTTCTGACAGCGGCGGAGGAGCCGGAATTCAAGCTGATTTAAAAACATTTCAAGAACTTAATGTTTTCGGAATGTCAGTGTTAACAGCTGTTACAGCTCAAAATACATTGGGAGTTCATGGTGTATATCCGGTATCACCTGAAGGAGTTCAAAAGCAAATTGATGCGATTGGCGGAGATATGGGAACAGATGCGCTTAAGACAGGAATGCTTTTTTCAGCAGAAATAATTAAAGCGGTTTCAGAGCGGATTGATCATTATCAATGGAAGAAATTAGTTGTAGATCCGGTGATGATCGCTAAAGGAGGGGCTTCTTTACTGCAGCAAGAGGCGGTTGCAGCAATGAAAAGAGATCTTTTTCCGCTGACTTTTGTGGCTACCCCGAATATTCCTGAAGCCGAAGCGCTCACGGGAATTAATATACATACTGAGAAAGATAAAAAAGAAGCAGCAAGAATCCTTCGTTCCTTCGGTATTGAATACGTGATTATAAAGGGCGGCCATGAACATGATGAGGAATCTGCAGCTGATATCCTGTTTGACGGAAGTGATTTCTATATTTTTAAGAGCAAGAGATTTCGGACAAAAAACACCCATGGAACAGGTTGCACTTTCTCTGCCGCCATCACCGCAGAACTTGCAAAAGGTAAGTCAGTTTACGATGCAGTAAAGGTGGCAAAGCAGTTTATCACAGCGGCCATCGAAGAAGATTTGCATTTAGGAAAAGGACACGGTCCGACAAATCATTGGGCTTATAAACGGAAAGAAGGAAAAAGCTTTGAAACGATTGAATAAAGAAGCACTCCGTCATAAATTAAGTGTTTATTTTATTTTGGGAACTCCCAATTGCCGGCAGGAACCGGTAACTGTTCTCAGGGAAGCGATCAATGGAGGAATTACAATTTTTCAGTTCCGGGAAAAAGGGCGTAATGCCCTGAAGGGGCAGGAGAAATATGCCATTGCTGAAGAAATGCAATATTATTGCCGTAAATCCGGAGTTCCTTTTATTGTAAATGATGATATTAAATTGGCGCTTGAATTGGATGCGGACGGTGTTCATATCGGACAAGAGGATGGTTCTGTTGAAGAGATCAGAGAGCGGATCGGCAATAAGATATTGGGGGTATCCGTCCACGACAGCCGGGAAGCATCTGTTGCCCTTGCCGGGGGTGCGGATTATTTTGGAGCAGGACCGGTTTTCCCGACAAAAACGAAAGAGGATGCCCGTCCTGTCCAAGGATTAAATATTATCACAAATCTTCGGAACGGGGGTTTTAATCTGCCTGTTGTCGGGATTGGCGGCATTACAGCCATGAACGCTTCTTCTGTGATCAAAGCAGGCGCTGACGGTATTGCTGTGATTAGCGCGATCAGTCTTGCAGATGATGTGTGGCAAGCGGCAGCTTTGTTAAAGAACCGGGTGGACAAGGCGTTAAAGAAAATGGAAGCCGAGTGAACTACCCTCCATTTACCACCCTTGCGGGTTGCTTGAAGTGGGGGCTTCCCGGGTAATCCTATCTAACGATAAGAAACACGTTCCTTGAGGATGGGAGACTTCTGTCGGAAAAAGTTAAAAAAGCTCCTCCGATTCCGGTCGTATCGCAGGAAAAATATATTGGAAAAGGCGCTTTCTCACCCCGTTGATTAATAGGTTTCCGGCGATACGGCCGTACTGACACGGGGACAAGCGCCTTTAAAAATCTTAGTGTTTATGGTTATCGCTGATGTAAAATGTATAGTCATTTTTTCCTTTTTTCTTTGCTTCATACATGGCTGTGTCGGCATTCCGCAGCAAAGTTCTCATATCTTCTCCTGACTCCGGAAAAAGAGATATGCCAATGCTTGCCGTAATGTCTATTTTATTGTCATGGATGATGAACGGATTTTCAAAGCTTCTCTTAAGTGACTCGGCGAATTTATACAGAAAGTCCTTATTGTTGCATTTTGGAATAAAACCTATAAATTCATCTCCGCCAATTCGCCCGATAAATCCTTTTTCGTTAAAAGCACAGGAGATTCTTTGTCCGGCCAGTTTCAGGAGAATATCTCCCGTCTCATGTCCATAATTATCATTGATCTGCTTAAATCCATCTAAATCAATGGAAATAATTGCAACTTTTTCATTATTTTCTTTGGCTATTTGCAGCGTTTTTTCCAATTGGCTTTCAAAATAGCGGCGATTCGGCAAGCCGGTTAAATAATCAAAATTTGCCAAATGCTTTATAATATCATTCGCTTCTTTTTGTTTTGTATAGTCGCGGATATTAAAAACGATTCCTTGTATATATTGGTCCTCGAGATAGTTGGAAAAGACAACTTCACACCAGCGGAAGCTGCCGTCCTTATTCTTGAAACGGGTCTCATGCCGGACGGATTCATCAGGGTTTTCGATAATTTTTTTCAGAAGGGAACGTTCAATTTTGAGATCATCCTGATCGATGTAATCCTGAATATTAGAGTTCAGTGCTTCAGGAACAGTATAGCCGAGAACCCTTTCAAAAGCCGGATTGGTATAAATGATTTTTCCGTTTTTATTCATAATTCCCACTATATCATGGGAGTTGCTTGTGAGCGCGCTCAACTGCTTGTCCTTTTTTGCCAATTGGAATTCAATTTCTTTTTTTTCGGTGATGTCTTCTTTCAGTGCAATAAATTGATAGGGTTTTCCGTTTTCATCCAATAAAGGGGTGATAATCAAACGTACCCAGATGATTTTTCCGTCTTTTCTTCTGTTTTTTATATCTCCACGCCAGATTTTCCCGGCCAAGATCGTATCCCATAAATCCTTAAAAAATTCCTTTGGATGGTAACCTGCATTAAAAATTCTGGTATGCCTTCCAAGAAGTTCTTCAGGTTTGTACAAGGTTAAATCATATATATTTTGGTTTCCGTACAGAACGTTTCCGTGTATATCCGTGTGTACAACGTTCATTGATTGGTTTACGGCATATACGGTTTTTTCATTAATTAAAGCCTGCTCCGGGTCTACAGTTAAATATTCATTTGCAGGCATTGTTTTGTGTATATCATCCAACTCCGGTCTGGCATGTCCGTTTAAAAAATATTTACAATGCAGACATTTATTATGGACTATGCTTTCGGTCTCCATGTATGTCCCTCCTTAGTTTAAAAATTCCGTCCTTACTTTTAGTGTAAAATGTCGGAAACATTAATGAATGAGAAAAAATGACAGAAAATAAACATTTACGTGAAAAAACAGTGAATAAAGTGTTTGGAATGTCGCTTCTTTAGGCAGAGTGGAAAATATTTGTTGTTAATATTTTGATATTTTTAATATCGACAGTATTTTTTATTTGTTTAGTAATTTCAAAAGAAACCATAAATTGTAAAATAAACAGCAGATTTTATTTTAAAAATTTCCGGGCAAAGTAAAGAGAAATTTAGCGACGTTTCTTCGGAAAAATCTTGTCATATCTTTATAAAATTTTTATTCCTGATCAAACTAAGTTCAGGAAGGTTATCTTAATTGATTTTCCATTAATTTTGAAAGGAAGGGTGCAATGTTTGTAAATTGGTTAAGGCAGAGTATTATTGCTTCGATTTTATTGTTATTGATCCGGTTGTATTTGGGGTATGCATGGCTGATGGCCGGATATCATAAAATTGTCGGCGACTTTGATGCTTCCGGATTTTTACAGGGTGCTTATGCCAAATCAGTTGGAGAAAATCCGACCGTTCAAGCATGGTGGGGATCTTTCTTACAAGGGGTTGCTATTCCGAATACCGGTTTATTCAACGTTTTAATCCCCTGGGGCGAGTTTCTTGTCGGTTTGGGATTGATTCTCGGTTGTTTTACTACGGCTGCAGCTTTTTTTGGAATTGTGATGAATTTTGCCTTTTTATTCTCGGGAACTGTCAGTACAAATGCCCAAATGGTTCTGTTGACGATTTTTATTCTTACAGCAGGGTATAATGCGGGCAGACTCGGGCTGGATCGCTATGTAATTCCATTTTTCAGAGGGAAATTTGGCAAAAGAACTGCGGAGCAGTCGCCGGTTTAATAGAAGCTAAAAATAACTGCCGGACCGGCAGTTATTTTTAGCTTGAAATTGAAAAACAACATAATCCATTTTTACATTCATAGAATGGACAAGAAGACTAGTTTCAGTAATCATCCGAAATGCGGGAGAGGATTCCGGATATAAATATGAAAAGAACATTACTTATTTATGTTTGTTTAATATTGGGTGCTGTTGTTCAAGGGTTCTCTATGGCTGTATTTTTATTTCCCCATTCTGTTCCGTCGGGCGGAGCAGCAGGGATTGCCATTTTGATGAATTACTGGTTTGAACTGCCACTTGGTCTTGCCCTGTGGCTGACGAATATTTTTTTTCTGTTATTCGCGTTAAAATATTTTGGTCCCACCTGGACGTTAAGAACTGTTTTTGCAGTGGCACTTACTTCAACGACCGTCAGCGTTTTTTCGACGCATTTGAACCTGCCGCATGTTCATTTATTGTTTGACCTGTTTGCCGGCAGTCTCTTTTTTGGTACAGGTGTAGGGTTATTAATCCGTTCCGGTGCGTCAAGCGGGGGAATGGTAATTCCCGCTTTAATGATTGCAACGTTTAAAAATTGGAGTCCCGGAAAAGTCTTGCTCGGTATGAATATATTTATTTTTTTATTAACGGCGGCTGTCATTGATTATAAAATTGTATTTTATGCAATGATTTGCCAGTTTTTATCGACTCATATCATTGACCTGATGTATCATTTTAAATTAAGTGAAGGAAAACTGTTAATCTTTGCCTGGAGAAGAAAATGACCTTTTGGACAGGGAATGTTTATAT
>JANWJP010000078.1 GCA_025451895.1 Robertmurraya sp. | reverse complement strand
TTCAGAGTTTGTAATAAAATTCCAGCTAATTTGATTGGATCCTAATAATTTGTATTGGAAGCCATCAAATTTCAAGGAATTTTAGGTTTAAATAAACGATGCCGTAAGGCTATGAATATTTCAGGATATATAATATTTTCCATAAATGTGCTATGTTACATATATTTTATAAAATATTAAAAATATATTAAACTTTTCCGGAATGGATATGCAAACGCTTAAATAACCTTTACAATGAGAGTAAATGAAAATTCAATCCATTTCCGGGAGGTATGCAGATTGAAAATTTTGAGTAACGAACAGTTGATTTTCTCGTACCGTGATGCACTGAAATCTGGTAAGGACAAGGAATGGATTAAACTGCTTAAAGATGAAATACGGAGACGCGGTCTAAAACCGTTTAAGAAAGCTACTTGATGAAAACGAAATAATCAGGGCTGTCACATGACAGGAAAAGACTCCCGCAACCGATATCCGCCGGTGCATGAAACCGGTTCCGGTATTGGAAGGTTCGGGAAATTCCTTATGTGACAGCCCTTCTTAATGTATAGATAATCAAAAAACATTTCTGAAGACTATTTTGTTGAGTTACCAACTGTTTTGCGGAGGTGAAGAAAATCTCTCATAAATCCGGCAAATTATTATAGAAGAGTACCGGAGTAGACGGATAATGTCTTTTTTCCTTCAAATATGACTGCAATGTTTCAATGGGGGCTAGCGGGAGATCGTGATGGCCGCAGATGGCCGCCTTTTGAAAAATACTTCCCGAATCAAATATTTCCATTGCTATCTTTGTAAAACATCCCCCAATCTGCACACATTCACAATATCGGTGATGCAACTGGCTCCTTAACTGCATAGCCTTCCCTCCGTCTCTGTAAGCTTATCTTTATTATAAATTAAATCTTCTGAAATTTTATATGCCAATTTTGAGTATTTCATGAATCTTTGCCCCTGCCCAATTTTTAAACAAGCAGACAATAATTATGAAAATCCCGGTCGATTTGTCTGAAAAAGTAAAATATTACTTTTCTGCTATTGACATAACAACTTTAGTATAGTAAAGTTAGTGAAAATTAAATAATCATGTTTTTCTTATCAAGAGAGGTTGAGGGTCCTGGCCCAATGAAGCCTCAGCAACCTGTTCCCCATGTGAACAAGGTGCTAATTCCAGCAAGTTTTTCTAAAAACTTGAAAGATGAGAAGGATGACTGATGTAGACAACCAAGCTAAAAGTCTTCTTTCTTAGAAGACTTTTTTGTTTTGCCGGAAACAGTTGGAAACCGGATGATGAGGATTCATTCACTGCATTTTTCTCAAAAAATTTTTCACTTCCAATATGAATGAAATACATGCATCATACCCGGCAATACGTATGAAACACCATGCATAAACATGTCTCCTTCCCTGTAAAAACAAGTTTTCACACCGGCTGGCAGGCGGGCTTCCGGTGACTATCAAATCAAGGAAAAAAATATTAGAAGGAGTGTTGTGTGTGTACAAAATAGAAACACAGTTGGCGCAAATCGGTAATCGTTCTGATGAAAAAACAGGCGCGGTGAATCCGCCCGTATATTTTACAACAGCATACAGACATAGCGGAATTGGCGAATCAACAGGCTATGATTATATAAGAACGGGAAATCCGACCCGGCAAATCGTTGAGGAGGCAATTGCAACCCTGGAGGAAGGCGATCAGGGCTTTGCATGTTCTTCGGGAATGGCGGCAATCATGACTGTCCTGTCACTTTTTCAATCAGGGGATGAATGGATTGTATCGAGGGATCTATACGGAGGTACATACCGTCTGCTTGAAAAAGCCTTCAAACAATGGGGATTGAATGTAAAATACGTTCATACATGCAAGCCGGAAAAGATCCGTGAAGAAATTACCGAAAAGACAAAAGCCATTTTCCTTGAAACACCGACGAATCCTTTAATGGAACAGACATGTATTGGAGATGCGGCGAAAATAGCGGAAGAACACGGATTACTGCTAATTGTTGATAATACATTCTATACTCCCTATATTCAAAAACCGCTTACTGAGGGCGCGCACATTGTCATTCACAGCGCAACAAAATATTTGGGCGGCCATAATGACGTGCTCGCGGGTCTTATTGTGGCAAAAGGACAGGAGTTATGTGAAAAAATTGCCTTTTACCATAATTCAGCGGGTGCGGTTTTGAGTCCATTTGATTCCTGGCTGTTAATGCGCGGAATGAAAACGTTGGCACTGAGAATGGAAAAGCATGAACAAAACGCAAAGGAAATTGTCCGTTTTTTGAATGAACATGAAGCTGTGACGGAGACTTTATATCCCGGCCGCGGAGGTATGTTATCATTCCGTCTCCAAAAAGAAGAATGGATCAATACTTTTCTGAAGAATTTGAAATTAATTACCTTTGCTGAAAGCCTTGGAGGTGTGGAAAGTTTTATCACCTACCCGGCCACACAGACACACGCCGATATTCCGGAAGAAATCCGCCTGAAAACAGGAGTTGATAATCGTCTGGTAAGATTTTCAGTGGGAATTGAAAATTCGCTCGACCTGATAAATGATTTGGATTATGCTTTAAAACAGGCCATGGATCATTAATACACCGGTTGGACAGCGTTCCCGCTCCTTTTTAAAAAAATTTTTAGAAAATATCATTAAAAAAAAGTTTCATGCCGGTTTATCTGGTAAGATTATCTTAATATTATGACGAAAGTTCCTGAAAATTTCGCAAATCGTCAGTGTATATAGCGGAGGGAATAAGTAATGACATTTTTGGAAAAACTAAAAAATCAAATTTTAATCGCAGACGGAGCTATGGGAACGCTTCTGTACTCATATGGAACAGGCAGTTGTTATGAGGAATTAAACCTTTCCCATCCCGAGGACATATTCGGCATCCACCGGGCTTATATTGAGGCGGGTGCCGATGTCATCCAAACGAATACTTATGCAGCCAATTCTTATAAACTGCAAAGATATGGTTTGGAGGATCAGGTGAAAGAGATTAATAGAGCCGCTGTAAAAATTGCCAGGGAAGCAGCCGGTAAAGAAACTTTTGTGCTTGGTACAATCGGCGGAAACCGGGGATTAAGGCCGCTTACCGTGCCTCTTGAAGAAATTAAAATCAGCATCCGGGAGCAATTATCCGCCCTCCTTGAAGAAGAAGTAGACGGCATTCTCTTTGAAACTTATTATGATTTGGAAGAGTTGGAAGCCGTCCTCGAAATTGCCCGTAAAGAAACGGACTTGCCGATTATTACCCATGTCACTTTGCAGGAAATCGGCATTCTTCAAGACAGGACTCCTCTTAATGAAGCATTTGAACGTCTGGAGAACCGGGGTGCCGATGTAGTCGGTCTTAATTGCCGCCTCGGCCCTTATCATATGATTAGAAGTCTCGAAGAAGTTAAAATTCCAAAAAAGGCATATTTATCCGCCTATCCGAATGCCGGCTTCCCTTCTTTTACAGACGGGAAATTTCATTATGAAGGAAGTCCTGAATATTTCCGGGATGCCGCCCAAGCCTTCCGTAAACAGGGGGTCCGCTTAATCGGAGGATGCTGCGGCACCACTCCCGCCCATATAAAGGCTTTGGCGGATGAACTTAAAGGAGCGGCAGTAATAGTAGAAAAAGAGATTAAGGAAAAACGGACAATCGTCATTGAACCTGAAAAACCGGTCCGGAAAGATATTCCTTTACAAACCATTGTCAAACAAAGACCTTCCGTCATTGTGGAACTTGATCCGCCGAGAAAGCTGCGGACGGAGAAATTTTTTGAAGGTGCCAAAGAACTGAAAAAAGCCGGGATCGATGCGATTACGTTGGCAGATAATTCCCTGGCTTCTCCGCGGATTTCCAACTCGGCATTGGGCTATTTAACAAAAATAAAACTCGGCTTGCGGCCGTTAATCCATATTACCTGCCGTGATCGCAATATTATCGGCTTGCAGTCCCATTTGATGGGGCTTCATACGCTCGGACTCCATGATGTCTTGGCCATCACCGGTGACCCGGCCCGTGTCGGTGATTTTCCGGGCGCTTCGTCTGTTTATGATTTGACTTCTTTTGAATTGATTGAAATGATCAAACAATTCAATGAAGGACTGTCTTACTCCGGAAAGGATCTGGGTGAAAAAGGAGTCTTTTCCGTGGCAGCCGCTTTTAATCCGAATGTACGGTCCCTTGAAAAAGCGGTACAACGGATGGAGAGAAAAATAAAGAGCGGTGCTGACTATTTTATTACCCAGCCGGTCTATTCCGAAGAAAAAATCATTGAGGTATATGAAGCCACAAAGCACTTGGACACTCCTATTTATATAGGATTAATGCCTTTGACCGGCCATAGAAATGCAGAATATCTGCATAATGAGGTGCCCGGCATTAAGATTTCTCCGGAGATTCGCGAACGCATGGCACGGCTTAAAGATGACCCGGTCCGCTCGGCGCAGGAAGGTATTGCCATCACCCGCTCATTAATCGAAGCTGCAGCGGAATTGTTTAACGGAATTTACTTAATTACACCGTTCTTACGCTACGAAATGACCGTTGAACTTGCCCGGTATGCCAACGAATACAGCAACGAAGTCTTAAGGAGGAAAAATAATGTCTAAACCAGCAATAACTGAACAACTGAATAAAAGAATCCTAATCCTGGATGGCGCCATGGGCACCATGCTGCAGAAAGCAGGATTAACGGCTGCAGATTTTGGCGGCGAAGAATATGAAGGCTGCAATGAACATTTGAACATAACAGCGCCGGAAATTATTGAGTCCATTCACCTTCAATATCTGGAAGCCGGTGCTGACATTATTGAAACAAATACTTTCGGCGCAACCCGAATCGTTCTTGATGATTATGGACTCGGCGACAAAGCGTATGAAATAAACAAAATTGCCGCTTCAATTGCCAAAAAAGCAGCAGATCGGATGTCAACTCTCTCCTGGCCCCGGTATGTGGCGGGTTCCATGGGGCCGACAACGAAAACGCTCAGTGTGACGGGCGGAACAACCTTTTCTGAACTGGCTGACTGTTATGAAGAACAGGCTCTCGGGCTGATCGACGGAGGAGCAGATTTGCTTCTCCTTGAGACAAGTCAGGATCTGTTGAATGTTAAGGCCGGATTTGTGGGAATTCAAAGAGCTTTTGCAAAAAGGAATACTGAATTGCCCTTGATTCTTTCAGGAACCATTGAACCAATGGGCACGACCCTTTCCGGCCAGTCAATCGAAGCCTTTTATATTTCCGTTATGCATATGAAGCCGCTTGCCGTAGGCCTGAATTGTGCAACAGGCCCTGAATTCATGCAGGAGCATATCCGTGCATTGTCAAATATTTGCTCCTCTGCTGTCAGCTGTTATCCCAATGCAGGATTGCCTGATGAAGAAGGACAATACCATGAAACCCCCGATTCTTTGGCGAAAAAATTAGGCGGTTTCGCAAAAGAAGGCTGGCTCAATATTGTCGGAGGCTGCTGTGGTACTACACCCGATCATATCCGGGCGATTGCAGAAGAAATGAAAAAATACAAGCCGCGGCAAAAAACAGAAAATAAAAAACATATGGTTTCCGGAATTGATCCGTTTATATACGATGATCCCAATCTCCGTCCGATTATGGTCGGTGAAAGAACAAATGTCATTGGTTCGCGGAAGTTTAAAAGACTGATCACTGAAGGAAAATACGAAGAGGCTGCTGAAATTGCACGCGCACAGGTAAAAGGCGGAGCACATGTGATTGATGTTTGTTTGGCCAATCCTGACCGTGACGAATTGGCCGATATGGAAAACTTCCTTAAAGAAGTAACGAAAAAGATCAAAGTCCCGCTCGTAATCGATTCAACAGACATGAAAGTGATTGAAAAAGCTTTAACCTATTCACAAGGGAAAGCGATCATCAACTCGATCAATCTTGAAGAAGGTGAAAAACGATTTGCTGAAGCAGCCCGCCTTGTCCATAAATACGGAGCGGCGCTTGTTGTGGGCACCATTGACGAAAAAGGAATGGCTGTCACAGCGGAACGGAAACTGGAAATAGCCAAGCGTTCATATGATCTGCTTGTTCATAAATATGGCATTGCTCCGCAGGATATAATTTTCGACCCGCTTGTCTTCCCTGTCGGAACCGGTGATGAACAATATATTGGCTCTGCAAGGGCAACCGTTGACGGAATCAGGCTCATAAAGGAAAATTGTCCCGGAGCTCTGACCATCCTGGGAATCAGCAACATTTCGTTCGGCCTTCCTCCTGTCGGCAGAGAGATTTTAAATTCTGTATTCCTATATCACTGTGTACAAGCCGGGCTCGATTATGCCATCGTGAACACGGAAAAGCTGGAGAGATTTGCATCGATTCCTGAACAAGAAGTAAAAATGGCCGAACAGTTATTATTTGAAACGACGCAGGAATCGTTGGCTGCATTTACAGATTACTACAGGGATAAGAAAAAGGAAACACACAGCACGATACCGGAATTGTCCCTGCCGGAGCGGCTCAGCTATTATATTGTCGAGGGAACAAAACAGGGATTGTATGAAGACCTGGACGAAGCACTGAAAGTCTATCCGGCTCCGTTGGATATTATCAACGGTCCTTTAATGGATGGAATGAAAGAGGTCGGACGGCTGTTTAATGATAACCAATTAATTGTTGCTGAAGTGCTGCAAAGTGCAGAAGTCATGAAAGCCGCTGTTTCATATCTTGAACCGCATATGGAAAAGGATGAAACAAGTGCAAAAAAAGGAAAGATCATCCTGGCAACCGTAAAAGGCGATGTGCATGACATCGGAAAAAACCTGGTCGATATCATCCTGAGCAACAATGGCTACGAGGTGATGGATCTCGGGATCAAGATCCCTCCTTCCCAATTAATAGAGGCCATTAAGCAAGAAAAACCCGATATGGTGGGTTTGTCCGGATTGCTTGTAAAATCTGCCCAGCAAATGATTTTAACAGCGAAAGATATGAAACAGGCCGGAATTGATATTCCCATTTTAGTAGGCGGAGCGGCACTGTCCAGAAAATTTACGGAGACAAAAATTGCCCCGGAATATGACGGGATTGTCCTTTATGCAAAAGATGCCATGCAGGGACTGGCTCTTGCCGACCAATTGCAAGATCCGGAAGAATATAAAAAGCTTTTAGAAGATAAAATGAATATTCATCAAACGGGCATCTTGGACGGCAAAACCCTAAAAAACAATAAAGACAACCGGAATAGTTGGAACCAAAAGTCAGCGGTGAATACCAATGCACCGGTGTTTGTGCCAAAAGATACAAAAAGACATTTGCTGAAAAACTACTCCCTTGCCCATATTGAACCGTATATAAACAAACAAATGCTGCTGGGACGCCATCTCGGCATAAAAGGTAATGTGGAAAAATTGCTGCAGGAACGCGATGAAAAAACCCTGATGGTATATGAAGTCATCAAAAAACTGATTGTTGAAGCGGAGAAAAATTCCTGGATTACTCCGCAAGCGATCTATCAATTCTTCCCTGCCCAATCTGACAGAAATTCTATTCTCATCTATGACCCGGAGCAGGAAGGAAAAATTATAGAAACCTTTGAATTCCCAAGACAGACATCAGGAGCATTCCTATGCCTGGCAGATTATATTAAATCCGTTGATTCAGGCGAAATGGATTATATCGGCTTTTTTGCGGTCACCAGCGGACGCGGAGTCAAAAATGCGGCGGAACAGTTAAAGAAAAACGGTCAATTTGTGGAATCTCATGCCCTGCAGGCTTTAGCACTGGAGGCTGCAGAAGGATTCGCCGAATTGATTCACCGCCATATGCGCGATGCCTGGGGATTCCCTGATCCGGTTGAAATGACCATGCAAGAACGTTTTTCAGCTAAATATCAGGGACAAAGATATTCATTCGGATATCCGGCCTGTCCTAATTTAGAGGATCAGAAAAAACTCTTCAACCTGATCAAACCGGAAGAGATCGGTATAGAACTGACGGAAGGATTAATGATGGAACCGGAAGCTTCCGTAACGGCGCTTGTTTTTGCCCATCCGGATGCACGCTATTTTTCTGTTGACACGGAATAATGAAAGCAAGGCGGAAAGATATCTTCTTCCGCCTTGTTCCTTTTTCTGTCTTTGTGCTAATGCATTTCTCAGTATTATCCGGAATCATTTTAAAACTTCATTTGAACGGCATGGCTCCCCTGGAGACAGGTTTATGTTCTGTGAAATTCTTACCTTACCTTATTTAACAAATAAGCAATAACAGAGAATTGCTGTCCACATGAAAAAAATAATTCAGACCCTTTCCCTACTCATTGTCCGGTTCCCTTTTTACGGACAAATTACTCCTCTGCACCAAATCCAATTCTGCCTTCAACCGTTCTTCTTCCTCATCTGTACTGACCCGGGCTGTTTGTTCCGCCAATTGCCTCCTGACCGTCTCCGTTCTTTTTTTATCAAAAAAGAATCTTTGTTCAACCGTTCCCACCATAACAACCCCTTCCGGCAGTTAAAGAATTTATCATTAGATTTCCCCATTTACGGGAAAATACAAAACGGGCTGCTTGTTATGTCACAGTAGACTGCTTTGAACAAGTAATTGAAAAAATGAATCTGTATCAAATGAAAAAAATCCATTTTACCGAATACAGTAAAACGGATTTATGGAAAAGTGAGCCCCGTCAGCCGGGAAACGGCATTCATAAATTTTTTCCATTCTTTCGGAAATTTTTCCAATCCCTTACTTTGATAAGTGACTCCCTTTGTCTTCAGTTTCACCGACCAGATAATCCCATCCAAAATGAATGAATCCGGTTGATAATCCCTTTTCCAGTTCCACAATTTTAACCGAAAGATTTCTTTTTTAAATTGCTCCACACTGCCAATTTGAAGAGTTCTTGGCCTCCACTCTGTCCCGCTCGACGGAAAAGACCATTCAAACACATAAAAGCGGTTTTTTGTAAAATCCACAAAAATCGTATAAGAGGGATCTTCACAGGTTGACAGTTTTAAAAATAAAGAGAGAAAATCCATATCTTTGCGGATGGAAACAATATCATTTTCTACAGAAAACAAATCTTTTTTCCGGTTAACAACCGCTTTGATATGAGAAATATCAACAGGATGTGTTCTTTCATTTTTAATCGGATGTATCTGGTTGATTTCTGTACAGATGGAAGAAAAGGAAATCGGCCCGTTTTTTTCAATAATATCGAGGATAATTTCATACATAGTCATGTCTGATTTTCCCCCATATAAAACTACCTTTATAAAACCCTGTTTGTATCAAATTATATGGGAATTTTTCCTTTTACACTGTAACAAAAGGCACGTTTTTTAAAAGTTCATAGAAATTTCTTAATTTAACGATGTCTCTCTTTCCTTCTATGAAATTACCGACGATAAATTTCATAAATTTACCGTAAAATTATCAGACAACTGTAATCTGGCTGAGGAAAAATGAATAATTCGTGAAAATCCGGGTTTTTCAAAAAATTTATGTCATCGTTTGTTTCTCTTTTGTAACAGTTTTTACATTTTCTAAACCGCATCCAGCGGCCGCAAGGGATTAACGTTGATGGAAAATTTTAGAGGGTGCTTCCTGTGATTAAATCATGTTATGGTATTCACGTACTTCAAAAGGAGGTATTTCATAAATGAAAAAATTGATTTCATTTGTTTTATTTTTTACTTTGTTGCTTGCAGGACAAAACGGAATGTCGGCTGCAACAAACAAATATACGGTGAAAAAAGGCGACACTTATTATAAAATAGCCAGCCAGTACGGAATCTCCGTTACAGAATTGATGGCTGTGAATCAAGCAAAAAACAGCTTAATCTACCCCGGCCAAACGTTAACGATTCCTTCCCAAAGCATTTCAAATGCTGAGAAGGAATTGCTGGCAAGACTTGTTGAAGCTGAAGCAAAGGGTGAACCTTATGCCGGAAAAGTAGCAGTGGCAACTGTAGTCCTTAACCGGGTCGACAGTCCCCTGTTCCCGAATACAGTGAGAGAAGTCATTTATCAGGCAGAGCAATTTACACCTGTAACAAACGGTCAAATCAATCAACCGGCCGGCAGTGAATCAATCCGTGCTGTTAATGAAGCTCTGGCATTCCGTGGACAAGGCAACGGTTCATTGTATTTTTATAATCCCAAGAAAACAACTAACCAATGGCTTCGCTCCAAACAAGTAACCGTAGTAATCGGAAACCATGTATTTGCAAAATAATGCAAAACAAAATGGGAACACTCTTTATGGGTGTTCTTTTTTGCTATGTCTGAATTTAACAGAAAAAAACTGTGTGAAACAGAAAGCAAAAAAACTGCTTCCGGTCTGCATCAGGAAATCTGCCTTTTGTATTTTTTCATATCACCGGAGTTTCCCGTTTCCGCAAACTTTCTTCGCAAACAGGGTCTTGGAAGCTCTCCCCGCAAGTCCCGGCTCCCGTTTCTCCCTTATGGTCACTTATTGTAACGGTTTTGATTATAAACAAAAACCGTGTTGTTACACGGTCCAGGGGAAATGATGTCTTTATGAATAATTGATATAAGCATCAAAACCTGCTTTCTTAGCCCTCTCTGCCAGTTCCTCCGCATTCTTTCGTTCAGAGAAAGCGCCAATTTGAACCTTATACAAGTTGTCCTGTTGAAAGATATATGTTTGGAAGCCTTTATTTTTGGCTTTATTGGCCGTTGCGTTTGCATTGGTTCTTTCCTTATAGGCACCGATTTGCACTCTGTATAATGGTCCCGGCTTTGTTCCCGGATCAACTGCAGGAGGCGGGCCGGCTTTTCTTTTTAATCCAAAAGCTTTTGCCAGGCCGTTTACATGTCCCCGGGCCAAAGCTGTTATGAAATCATTTCTTTTAAGTTTGGCGGCGTCGGAAGGATGATCGATAAAACCATTCTCTGTTAATACGGCAGGCATTCTTGTTTCCCTAAGAACATGGAAATTGGCACTCTTTTTGCCCCGGTCTCGAAGATCAACCTGTTTTAAAACTTCATTATGGATATGTGTTTGATATGTGGTTGTCGGCGGACCAACCTTGGGATATACATAACTTTCAAAGCCGGTGCCCCCTGAAGCATTAATATGAATGGATAAGTAAAAGTCAGCTCCCCATGTATTCGCATCGTTTGTCCGCTGGGCGAGACTCAGTGTCCGGTCATTTGAACGGCTCATACGAACGGTAACCCCTTCATATTCATTCACAAGCATATTGCGGATTTGAGTGGCAATCGCCAGGTTTAAATCTTTTTCCCGCAGTCCGTTTCCTTGTGCACCCGGATCTGAACCTCCGTGGCCAGGGTCCAGATAAATCTTGACCATGAAAATCACCTCATTATTCTTATATGAAAACAAGGATGCACATGTATAGACGAAAATCTCCTTTACAGGGAAAATATATGGTAAAACAAATCCGGATGCTCTTTTTAAAAAGACCCGGAAGAATAAAAGGGATGGTATTTCAGAAACTAAGAAAACATATGGGAAATTTAAAGTTGAAATATGGAGGATACATAATGAAATTCTTCGGCTTGTTGGTGCTGTCTCTTTTCCTCTATCTGCAGGCGCCGGTTCACGCTTGCGAAAACATCATCGTTATCGACAACGGAAAAATGATTGCCGGTGCATGCAGGGAAAATTTTGCACTTCCACTCATTGAACCTGAGTTGATCGATCCGGTAAAGTTTAAGCAGTTTGAAATGTATGTGAGTAAAAAAATTGAGCAACCTCCCGTTAACGCAAAAATTTCCGTCAACGGAATGATTATTCCTGAAAAAAAGGGCTGGAAGTTAAATAAACATATTTTTGCTGAACAATTTTACCGATCTTTTTACAGCAAAGATACAAACGTTATTGAAGCGGCTAAAATAGCCGTTTATCCCCGTGTGGACAGTGAGCTTCTCTCTCAAATCGGCATAAAGCGAATCGGACAATATGTTACATACTACAGAACAACCAAAAAGGCGCGGGCTAATAATATTTCGCGCGCCGCCGAGGCCATCGATAATTATGTCATATTCCCGGGAGAGATTTTTTCTTTTAACAAAGTGGTCGGAAAAAGGACAGAAGCAAGAGGTTATATGAAAGCTCCGGAAATTGTGAAAGGAAATTTGATTGAAGGGGTTGGCGGGGGGATTTGCCAGGTTTCTTCCACATTATTTAATGCTGTGGACAGTTCTGGCATGAAGATTTTAGAAAGATATTCCCACAGCAAGACAGTTCCCTATGTCCCGCCCGGCCGGGATGCAACAGTCAGTTGGTACGGCCCTGATTTTGTATTTATAAACAACTATAATCAGCCTGTCCTAATCAAGGCTATGGCGGCTAACGGCAGACTGACGGTGATTCTTTATTCATCAGAAGCCATCGATCACAGTCCGCGCCACGTTCCGAACATAACAAAAGATGAAGCCCTTAAAAGCTGATACAGAAAGGGCTTCATCAAACTTCCGTTTATGCAGATCCCCGCTCTTTAACAGAAATCAATCTCGGGACATTCCAGAGAAGAAGCGCCAGCCCGGTAAAACATAACAGGAATGAGCCGAGCAGAGCCACACCGTTAAACAGAAAAGAATAAACAACGGGTGGTGTTCCTTCCGGCGCAAAATGTCCCCAAAAAACGATTCCGGCGATGAAATGCCAAAAAAACCGGGCAAATGAACCGATGAGGACAGCTAAAAACAGCCACAGCAGCCCCTTCGCCCGTTTCGGTTCTTTCAGGATCTCCGTCCGCACTTTCAAATGCAGTAAACCTGCCAACCCTATAAAAGCAAAGGCAATAAAATAATCAATGATTACTTGAAGAGGGGTAAACATGGCCGGATTATCAAATATGAGCTGCAACACTCCCCAAAGAAAACCGGACAGCATACCGACTACCGTCCCCCATCGAAAAGATATAATAAAAATGGGAATCATGGCAAAAGAAATAGATATCCACGGCGCCAGCTGGATGGAAGGCAGCAAATCAAGTATTAAGGCAAATCCGGCAAAGTAAGAGGCCTCAACCATGGCTACTAGCCTTGTCTTATTAATCGCTAAAACCCCCTTTTCAATATCGAAACCTCAAAGGGGAATGTGTTCAGATAAAAATACAACATGACTCCACATCCCTGCGATAGCATTACCTAACAGGTTCAAAGGGTCTGAACATAAATGTTCACTCTCAGCCAATCAGCTCCCCTTGTGGTTTGGACTGTTATTCATTCTTCTTTTATTATAGAGTATTATTTAAAAATTAGATACAAGTAATTTGATTTTTTCGATAAAGAAAATTAAACAGATGATATATAATTAACGATAATAATATTATGTAAACAGAGTTAGAAAAAAATTTTAAAAATAGCAAAGCGCCCGGCGGAACGCACATCTTGACATTCCATACCGGGCTCTTTGTATCTATATAATCCCCTTTATTAAAATAAATCCCTTGCCTTTGTTCCCATTTAACACTTTACACAGGTACGCTCGCAAAAAACTCCTCATATAAAGCCTGAACAGCCTTTTTCTCATCATCTTCTTTAACTCCAAACATCAAACTGACCTCTGAGGAGCCCTGATTAATCATTTCAATATTCACTCCGGCTTTTGCAAACGCTTTGGCTGCTCTTGCAGTGAGACCGATATTTTTCCGCATACCTTCTCCAACAATCATGATCAGTGAGAAACCATGTTCGATTTTCACATCATCAGGCTGAAGTTCCTCTTTAATTTTCTTAATAATCTCTTCTTCCAAATAAGGATCCAACTGGTCATCTCGTAAAATGACGGAAATATCATCAATTCCTGAAGGAGTATGCTCATAAGACAAACCGAATCCTTCGATTATACTCAACAATTTGCTGCCGAAGCCTATTTCCCTGTTCATTAAGAATTTGCTGACATAAATGCTGCAAAAACCTTTATCACTGGCAATTCCCACAACCGGACCGTTCGAATTGGAACGTTCGCTGACAATTCTTGTTCCCGGTGCGGATGGATTATTTGTATTTTTTACATTAACGGGAATCCCCGCTTTAAATGCCGGAATCAACGCTTCATCATGAAAGACGGAAAATCCCGCGTAGGACAGCTCGCGCATTTCACGATATGTAAGCTCGCGAATCTCCTTTGGATTCTTAACTATTTTAGGATTCACTGAAAAAACGGCATCAACGTCTGTAAAGTTTTCATAAAGGGAAGCTTTCACCCCGTTTGCAAGGATGGCACCGGTAATATCGGAACCGCTGCGGGCAAATGTGACCACTTTTCCTTCCTTTGTATATCCAAAGAATCCGGGGAAAATGATTATTCCCGGCAGTTCACGCAATTTGTACAAATTGTCATAAGACTCGGGCAGAACTCTGGCAGAGCCTGCTTCATCCGTTACATAAAGCCCTGCATCCCTGGGGTTCACATAGCGTGCCTCTACCCCTTTGCTCTGAAAGAAACGGGCAACAAGTTTCGCATTGTTATCTTCCCCGCTCGCTTTGACTGCATCCAGAAAGTGATCGTGATCTTCACCGGTTTCATTAAGCAGTCCTTGCAGATTCGTCCTGATATCATCAATGATCTCCGTTCCAAGCGAAAGCTCTTCCGCAATACTTTCATATCGGCCGATAATCTCATCGAATACAGGCTGAATCTCTTTTCCTTGTAATCTATTTTCCGCACATTGGATTAAGAGATCTGTTACCTTAATGTCCTGTTCATGTCTTTTTCCGGGTGCTGATACAACGACAAATTTTCTTTCCGGATCAGAAACAACAATATTAAAGACCTTTTGCAATTGTTCGCCGTTTGCTAAGGAAGACCCCCCAAATTTTACTACCTTCATACAAGCCAACTCCTGATCTGAAAAATTTTTCCCATTTACTGGAAAACATTCTGTTAATGTTCTTTCTATTTAAAATTTTGTTCTTATTATCACCCTAAATGGGAAAAGAATCAAGACTTTTTTCTACATGTGGTGAACATTTGTATTTTTGGGGTGGATAAAACGCTTTCAAAAGCTGTTTTTTTGTTCCGGCTTACAAAAAAACGTTTTCAAAATGAAATAATTGGTTTATTTCACTGGTTGTTGTAATATCTTCTTAGTATGGCTAATTTTAACTATAATTTGATTTTACAAGGAAAGGGGTTCATATGAATCATTCTTTGACAAAAGCAGCACCCGACCATGAAACGAATTTAGAGAGAATTTGGACAAAAAATTTCACGTTAATTGTTATATCCAATTTTTTTATTTTTCTCGGTTTTCAAATGACCATTCCTACCATTCCGTTGTTTGTGGAAAATATGGGCGGCAATGAACAATTGATGGGGCTTGTTGTTGGTATTTTTACTTTTTCCGCTTTGCTCATCCGGCCATATGCGGGTATTGCCGTTGATTCGAAAGGAAGAAAACTCCTCTATCTGCTGGGACTTGCCATTTTTGTCGTTTCCGTCGGTTCTTACGGATTCATTCATGGAATTTTATTTCTTTTCATCATGAGAATCATTCAAGGAATCGGCTGGGGATTTTCAACCACTGCATCAGGAACAATCGTCACCGATTTAATTCCTCCGCGAAGACGGGGAGAAGGTATGGGATATTTCGGTCTTTCAGGAAATATTGCGATGGCTTTCGGTCCATCATTGGGTTTATACCTTGCAGATGCAATCTCTTTTTCACAATTATTTTTTATTTGTGCCGTTCTTGGACTGACTGCCTTTTTATTTGCCTTAAAAATTAACTATAAAGAAGCAGAACGAAAACAACAACAGCGAAAAAAGTGGGATATATTCGAAAAATCTGCCCTTCCGCCGTCTCTGCTTATTTTCTTTATTACATTTACGTTTGGCGGAATTGCCGCTTTTCTGCCCGTTTATGTCCTGCAAAAGGAGATTTCCGGGCTTTATTTGTACTTTGTTTTATATGCCGCCGCACTCTTGATTTCCCGGGTGATCGCCGGAAAAATCTATGATATGAAAGGACACCGGGCGGTATTTATTCCAGGAGGCCTGCTTATTATCACCGCTATGGTTTTGCTTGCCTGGCTCCCCGGCAGCGCCATTCTGTACACAGCAGCGATATTATACGGACTGGGTTTCGGAACTGTCCAGCCGGCTTTGCAGGCCTGGTCTGTGAGGGAATCCGCCCCGGAACGACGCGGCATGGCCAATGCCACTTTTTTCTCCTTTTTCGATTTAGGGATTGGGATAGGCGCCATTGCTTTCGGACAAATCGCCCATCTGTTCGGATATGCAAGTATCTATATTGTCTCGGCATGTTCTGTGTCCGTATCAGTCATTTTATATTTATTTATTTTAAGAAAAGAACGTCAGAGAGAACTGTTGCGGTCATAATATAAAAAAGTTGGCCCGAAAATGGCCGGATGCCTTCGATGAAAAAAAGGCAACAGGCTATCACCGGGCCTTCCCGGCGCCCGTTCAACGGATCCGGGAGCAAAAAAGTCTTCACTTACCGGCCCTTGGCTCCTGTCTTCCCCTCTTTTTTACGCGACAAAAGCGGACGGTCATTGCTCCATATCACATCAACAGGCAATCCGAGAAAATCGGTTAAATTTTCAGGAGTGAAAATTTCCTTTATTTTTCCCATGGCAAATATTTCCCCTCTTTTTAAAAGAAGAGCTTTTTCGAACACAGGCAAAATTTCTTCCACCTGATGAGTAACGTAAAGAATAACAGGTCCATCCGGTAACGAAGCAATCTGTTCCACTGCCTCCAGCAGTTGCTCCTTGGCAATAAAATCAAGGGCATTAGCCGGTTCATCCAATATCAACACCCGGGGATCATTCATTAAGGCGCGGGCAATCAAAATTCTTTGCTTTTCCCCCTGGGACAGCGTCCTGTACGGTCTGTCGGCATATTCCATGCAGCCGAGATCCTGCAGCAGTTTTTTGGCTTTGGTCCTCATCCCGTCAGTGGGCGTTTCAAATAAACGGATGGAAGCAAAAGCTCCGCTCAACACAATCTCATAAGCACTGTCTGTTCCATAGAACCGTTCCTGCAAAGAAGACGAAACAAGTCCGATTTTTCTCCTCACATATTCCCGCAAATCAACCTTTCCAAATTCCCCTTCAAGAATTTTCACTTTTCCTTCAGTCGGAAAGAAATAACCGTTTAGCAGGTTTAAAAGCGCTGTTTTGCCGGCGCCGTTCAAACCGTAGATTACCCAATGCTCCCCTTTTTTCACTTGCCAATTAATATGACGCAAAATCCATTTTCCGTCGCGTTTCAGACTGACATTTTCCAACTGAATAATCACGTGACCAAATTCCTTTCTTTCTAATATTCTCTTAATCATGCTTCCTTATCACCTTTTACCTTACCCGTTTTTTTTACAACGAACAAGGGACCAAGTAACAAAATTCTTTTCCCGGAATATCCTGTTTTTCGAGGAGGGATAAATATGTATGAAAATCCGCAAGGGCTGCAATCCATGGGGCAAGGATATCCCGTGATGCAGCCGGTATCCGAAGTTAAGCATATTTGTATCAGACTAATGAATTTTTATGTAGTCGGCCAATTATCAGATGGCTCCCAAGTGGAAGGAATTATTGAAGATATGGACGATAACCAGGTTACCATGCTCGTGCCCGAAGATATTGATGAGAGTGAAGTATATGAGAACCGGCAATGGGGGTACGGAGGCTATTGGGGAGGCTACGGACGAAGGAGATTCCGCCGCTTCCGCAGACGGCGTTTTCCTTTTAACGTATTCGTTTATCCATTCTTTTTCCCATTCCCGTTCTACTATTAGGTTCATTAATTGAATGGGGTACTCCGCGCAAGTTTCTATTTGTTTTCAAAAGTAATGACGTGCCTTCAGATTCCAATCCAAATCTTCGTTTCCGAAATAAATCTTGGTATTTTATATCCGGGACATGAAAAAACATCCGGGGGCAACCGTTACTGATCAAGAAGCCGCCTGCCGGAAAATATATATTCATAAAATCTGTATAAATAAAGAAATCTCAGCTCATTTCAGAATTGATTCAGCTGAAATGAGCTGAAAATCAAATGATTAATGTTTAAATATGATTATTCGATATACCCTGGGTAAAAGCCTGTTGATGCCCCTTTGCCGGACAAGCTAAAAAATATTAATCTATTTTTAAGACAATTTTTCCGAATTGACCGGCTTCTTCCAGTCTCAGAAATGCTTCCTTAAAGTCTCGCAATGAATAGACCCGATCAATGACAGGTCTGATTTGATGCTCTTCAACAAACTTCACCATTTCCAGGTACTCTTCCCCGCTTCCCATTGTTGAGCCGAAGAGCTTGTACTGCCCATAAAAAAATTTACGAAGATCAAATGATACCACATCTCCGGCAGAGGCCCCGAAAGTGACAATCGTACCTCCCTTTTTAAGGGTATCAAGCGATTTATTAAAAGTAGCCGCACCAACAGATTCTATGACCAAATCCATTTTTACCCCATTAAGAGCCTTATTCCAGTCATCATGACTGTTAAAAGCATGATCTGCGCCGAGTTCAAGTGCTCTGCGGCATTTTTCCTCTGAACGGGAAGTTACATAAACCTCCGCTCCCGCGGCTTTGGCAAATTGCAATAAGTATGTTGCTACCCCGCCCCCGATGCCTGGAATAAACACTTTCATTCCTGAAGATATCTGACCCTTTGTAAACAAAGCCCGGTAAGCAGTTAAAGCAGCAAGGGACATTACTCCCGCCTCTTCCCAAGTTAAGAATGCCGGTTTGGGAATCACATTTTCCGCCGGAACCACAACATATTCAGCTAAGGTTCCGTGAAAAGGCAGACCGAGAATTTCAAACCCTTCCGGAGGGGCGGGACTATTTTCTTTCCAACCCAAACCCGGATTGATCATAACTTCATCTCCAACTTGGACAGCCGAAACATCCCCGGCAACAGCCTCAACAATTCCGGCACCGTCCGAACCGACAATGAGCGGAGGTTCTTCCGGCTTATGACGGTAAAGAACAAAAAGATCCCGATGATTTAATCCGGCAGTTTTCAGTTTGACTCTGACTTCCCCTTTTTTTAATTCCGGCTTTTCCATTTCCTGATAGAAAAGTCCTTCTATGCCCGGTACATTTTTATGGACTACAGCTTTCAAAGCAAATTCCTCCTTTTGTTTGATGATTTGATTTTAAGTTATGTGGTACTGGAAAAATATGTATATATTAAATATGTCTTTGTTTGTTTTGAGGAAAGGCAATTCACGGTAATTTTAGGTAATGTTTGTGACTAAATATTCAGTTTATTAAGAGCACCTGTTAATTGGCTTTTCATTCCAGCATCTATATTTTATCAAAAAAGAAATGATGGGATCCATAAAAGTACCGGTTTTCATCTCCCTTATCAATCTCGTTTGTTTTTTTGGATAAATTGGATCGTTGATTGATTAGTTGGTTGCCGGACTTGTTGTGGTTCGTTTATGCATGCTCCGGCATATTTTTTGCTTTTGGTATGGAGGTCTCAGTATTCATAAACGGGTTATGGGGACATTTTGGATTCTTTGGGAGGCAGTTTTGTCCTCATGAACGGGTTATGGGGACATTTGGGATTCTTTTGAAAGCCATTTTATCCTCATGAACGGGTTATGGGGACATTTTGACTTCTTTAGGATGCCATTTTGTCCTCATGAAAGGCTTATGAGGACATTTTAGCTTCTTGGGGAGGCCATTTTGTCCTCATGAACGGGTTATGGGGACATTTTGGATTCTTTTGAAAGCCATTTTGTCCTCATGAACGCCTCATGAAGACATTTTGGTTTCTTTGGAACACCATTTTGTCCTCATGAACGGCTTATGAGGACATTTTAGCTTCTTTGGAATGCGGTTTTGTCCTCATGAACGGCTTGTTGCAACTACGGGGAATATAACAATCGCGTTTCGGAACAATACTCTTAAATATCAAATTAAATTTTGGAGGTACTAAACTCTTGAACCATAACGAAAATCTTACATACGGGAAAGACTATAAGTTTATTCCCGCGACCTCAATTGGCAGCGGAATCGGACATGCCGTGCTTCCGGATCTTTATTGCCATACCATTCAAATTGTAAATATTTGCTTTATCGGAGAACCAGAGAAAGAAGATTTTGCCTTAATTGACGCGGGAATGCCCCATTCTGCCAAAACCATATTCTCAGTTACGGAAGAACGCTTCGGAACCGGCCGAAAACCGAAAGCTATAATTTTAACCCACGGACATTTTGATCATGTGGGGGCAGTTGTGGAATTAATTGAAAAATGGGATATCCCCGTGTATGCCCATGAGATGGAGCTGCCTTTTTTAACAGGCAAAAAAGCTTATCCGGAACCTGATCCATCCGTGGAAGGAGGAATGATCGCCAAACTGTCTTCCTTCTTCCCGAATGAGCCCGTAAACTTGGGAAGTTGTGTGAAAAAACTTCCAGATGACCAACATATTCCCGGACTGCCTGAATGGAAATGGATTCATACTCCTGGACATACACCCGGACATATTTCCCTGTTCAGGGAAAATGATCGGGCACTGATTGCCGGTGATGCATTTGTCACTGTCAGACAAGAATCCCTTTATAAAGTTTTGACGCAGAAACCGGAAATCAGCGGTCCGCCCCGTTATTTTACAACTGACTGGCAAGCAGCAAAAAGTTCTGTTATAAAACTTAATTCATTGCAGCCATCTGTTGTCATTACCGGTCATGGTCTGCCGTTCTCAGGTGTTCCTCTTCATAAAGGACTCAATACATTGGCAACTGAATTTGACCGCATTGCTGTTCCGGGTTATGGGAAATATGTATAACCATCCTGTTCCTAAAACATCTGTCTTGAAAAAGGAAAGCAAGAATGTACATTTATTTCCAATAAATCAAGCCTATTTCCCGTTTCTGAAGGTAGGAATATCGGCTCTTATTTCCACCTTCCATTGATTCTTTTCACAAAAATCTTCTAATTTCTCCTTTTTATACAGATGCTAATTTCTGTATTTTGACATATTTTTATATTTTCTTTCCGTTCTCGCGTGTTCCGACACATAATTTTCAGGAAATGTCAAGTCCTGCGCTTTCCCGAGAAATAAATTAATGGAAATAAAGGAAATAAGTTACATACATTCATTGTAAAAACCCTTCGCTCTCTTCCAATACCGGTATTTCGCTTACAACAACGGTAACCTCACAGTAAAAAGTTTGAACATGGTTAATTTTCCATTTCCCCATGCTAAAAAATCATAAATCATTATGTATATTTACGTAATTGCCAATTTTTATCTTCTTTTGATAGCTTTTGTCTTTTAGCAGGAAAAACGGGGCATTAATAAGAATATTATTCTAGTCAGAATTTACAAAAAATGGGATTAAAATCCCAACCGCACCGAATGCAAACATGAATATTTTTTGAAGGAAAGGGATGATATAATGAGTAAAAATAAAGGGAATCGCAGGCTCTCTATCAAAGAGGTTTCAAAAAAAATGAACATACCTGTGGGCACCATTCGCCAATGGGAAAAAGATTTAAGCGGTATTCTTTCCATTCCCCGCGGGGAAAACAACGCCCGTTTCTTCACAGATAAGGAAATTGAGATATTAAAAAAGATCAAGGAAATGCGGAAAAATAACGTGAGCAAGGAACAAATCCGGGATCATCTGGCAAAGGAACTGAACGGAATTGCACCCGGAACGAATCCTTCTTTAACAACAGAAGTGGCTATCCGAACGGAAGAAATTCCCGGAACCTCCATTGTGGAAAAGAAACCGGTGAACGAGATAACAACTATGAAGACACAGACGAATATCGAAGAATTTTTCGCAGCGCTTGAACAATATAAATTGGATCTCATACAGGATATTAAAGATGCTGTTACCTCCAGCCAGGCGGAGGTCATGGATGAGTTAAAAAAAGAGATCTCGTCTTCTTCCATCCACACCATCAAACAAATCTCAAAATCCATTCAAAGAGCCAATGAAAAACGAAGGGGCGAACTCGAAAAGGTCTCGAACACCGTTCTCCGTGCTTCAGAACAGACAAGCAAAGCCTTTTCAAGCATAGCTGATTCTCTCAGGGCGGATGCAAAATCAAATTACGAACGCTTTTCACAACAGCTCACCGAAACGACAAAAAACAATGCGAAAGAAAATAAAAATTTATACTTAAAAGTAAACAGAACGGTCAATGATGCCAAAGACAGCATCAATAAAGCAAATGATTCTCTTGAAGAAAAACAGCAAATACTTCTGGAAAAAATAAATGAAATCAAACAAAACACAGAAGAGATTCAACAAAGAGAGATCATTTTCCAGGAAATGCTAAAAAGCTTCCGGGAGGCGGCGGCCGCCAAGCCTGAGAAAAAGAAATGGTGGAAAATCTGGTCTTAATTAACTCCCTTATCAGGGAGTTTTATTTTTGAGAAAACCGGGATCATTATATTGCGGATAACAGACGGCACCTCCTTCCCGGAAAAGGGAACCCTCATATGGAACAAAATGACTAGAAAAAGTCCTTAAAGGACTATAATAATCACCTTAATACGATTGATAATTTAAGAAAAAAGACTTACTTCTATTATTTGGTTATAAATATTATCTTGTTGTATAATAGCCATTGTGCATTGTTGGAAAATTTACTGCAATTAATTGCAGGAATATTCTAAATATTAACGAATAATAATTTTGAGGAATTAATAAAGGGTGGAGAAGATTGACAACGACTATTCCTGATATTGGCATGAACATTAAACAGCTTGAACAACACCCCAACGGGTTAGTGTATAAGTTCAAAAAAATAAACGGCCAATTTATCCATACATACTATAAGGGGAAATTAATTGAAAAAAACGGCCTGCCCCCTTCCTCGGTGCTTAACCGCACCTTATATGATATTATGCCGTATGAAGAAGCTGAACAGAAGCACCGTCTTTATGAAAGAGCATGGAACGGCGAAATCATTTATTATGAAGGATGTCTAAATAATATCCATTATTTTGCTATCCTGCTCCCGATAAAAGAGTATGGAAAAACTGTGGAAGTTTGGGGAGTCGCCTTTGACGTGACTTGGAGCAGACTTTTAGAAAAAAAGCATGAAAATACGGAAAGATTCGACTTGATCAGCCAGCTGGCAGCAGGGGTAGCCCATGAAATTCGCAATCCGCTCACTTCATTGAAAGGATTTACACAAATTCTCAAGGAAATGATCACTGAATATGATAAACAACATTATCTGGCCATCATGCAGGATGAATTGGAAAAAATTCAGCAAATTGTCAATGAATTTATCCTTCTTTCAAAACCGCAAAATGGATTGAACATTAAAGAAATGAATATCGGGGAACTCGTAGCGGATGTAATTGATTTATTACGACCTGAAATCACTTTATATAATTTGCCTATCATCAAAGATATTCCCAATGATATTGTTGCCGAAGGAGACCCCGGCCAAATCCGGCAAATTATCCGGAACCTCCTGCAAAACGCCATTGATGCTTCAAAAGAAAGAAAAAAAGAAATCATTGTTTCTGTAAAATACTTAAACACCTATTATTATGAAATAAGAATAAAAGATTTTGGCCATGGCATATCAAAGGAAAGGCAAGAAAAACTCTTTCAGCCCTTTTATACGACAAAAGAAAAAGGTATTGGGCTTGGTTTAATGGTTTGTAAACGGATTGTTGACCTTCATCAGGGAAATATTAAACTGAACAGCTGCTTGAATGTTGGCACAGAGGTCATTGTAGAATTGCCAAGAAAACTGAAGTAACCGTACTCAGCAAAGAAAATAACCCGTCGCACTTTTGGACAGGCGGGTTATTTTCTTCGTTTGTTATTTACAAAACTGATGTATTTTGCTTTTGTACTTTACTGTGTCCGGCCGGAAAACTCAAATACAAATGAAGCGGATAACTTGAAACGTCATATTTTTCGGTGATCGACAGTGCTGTTTATCAATTCCGCCAAAATTTCATCATTATGTTCTCCGAGGTCCGGTGCAAGCCTGTATATTCCAGCCCTTGTTCTTGAAAGTTTGATAGGATTGGCAACCTGCTTCGTAACACCGAGACCGGGTATATAAACTTCTTCAATCATTCCGCGGGCCGCCACTTGCGGATTTTTCACCATTTCCCCTACATTTAAAACAGGACTGACACATGCCTCAACTTTCTCAAATAGACACATCCATTCGTCGAGGGTTTTTGTCGATAATCTTTGTTGAATTACTTCTTTCATTTTGTTTTGTTCTTCCAGTGGAGCATCCAATTTCGGAATGAGTTCTTCCTTTCCGATCACCTTACAGAAGTTGACCCAGAATTTTTCCTCAAGAGCGGCAACAGCCAGATAACGATCGTCTTTTGTTTGATAAATCTCATAACATGCCTTTCCTCCGTTTAACATTGACGCTCCTCTTTTCGGCATTTCTCCGAAGGCGAGATACTCCGGCAGAATCGCCTGCATCCAGGAGATGGCTCCGTCAAGCATAGATATATCAATAAATTGTCCTTGCCCCGATTGCTTCCTTTCAAGTATGGCAAGCAAAATTCCAATCGTTCCCATCAATGCTCCTCCGCCCAAATCGCCAATTTGCACAGAGGAAAGGACAGGTTTACCGGTTTGTTCACCTTGAAGTTCAAGAAGTCCTGAATAACTGAGAAAATTCATATCATGCCCCGGCTTTTCGGCATAGGGGCCCGTTTGGCCGTACCCCGTGATGGCACAATAAATCAGCTTCGGATTAAGCTTTTTCAGTTCTTCATAATCTAACCCCAGACGTTTCATCACACCGGGGCGAAAAGATTCAATCAAAACATCTGCCGTTTTCACTAAATCTTTAAAAATATTTTTATCCTGATCGCTTTTAAGATTAAGTGTCATGCTCCGTTTATTTCTGTTCAGAGAGCAAAACATGGGGCTGTATTGATCCTTTCGGGGTTCATACCAACGGGCATAATCTCCTTCCCCGGGTGCCTCGATCTTTATCACATCAGCACCAAAGTCCGCAAGCATCATGGAAGTATAAGGTCCCGGCAATAATCTCGTTAAATCCAGAACTCTAATACCTTTTAAGGGCATTGTCAACCGCAACATCTCCTTTGTTTATAGAATATTCAGAAAATTACTCTTATTTTTTAATGATAGCAATTTTAGGATGACTATACAATTTTTTCAAGTAAATAATAAAAAAAATCACAGCCTGTTCCTTTGGGATTCAGAAGGCTGCTGAACATAAAATTCCTCTCTCTTAACCATAATTGTCCAAAATCCATCCCTTGCTAAAATCACGAAATCTTTTTTAACTCCTCAGTTAACCTTAAGAATTCTTCCTTGTTTCTTTCCTGTAAGGTAATATCAATTTTCTGAAGGAGTAACTCCCTTTGATACTTTTGCAGCGCATCACGAATTACAATTTCTGCAAAATGGGAATATTCATTTTTCTCTTCGTATGAACAGGATGAATTGGAATTTAAATTTGTCTTATTCTGTTCCAATAGGAATCACTCCTTGCCTTTTTTTCATTATAGCAAGAATTAATAATAATTCAAATGTTTTATAAAAATAATAAAAACTTTTTTATCTCTGCTGGCATCCCCTTTACAGAACAGCGAGAAAGTAGCATAAAACTTGAAAGTATTAACACTTTTAACTGCATTTGTATATATTTTTAAAAAACAGATATTTTTATTTAAAGATAATTACAAAGCATATTATAATTCGTTTTTTCTAAAAATACAAAAATTAATTCACTTTTTTTAATTTTATTTTCGAGCCTTTTTAGGAGTAAAATTAATCCGTTTTAAGAAATCATCTGTGCTTTTATTGAAAGTGAAGAAAAATGAATTCGCACGGCTATCAAAAACTAAGAGATGGGGGTTTTCATATTCCGGAAATATGACAATAACCTCTGTTACATGGTCATCAAGCCATTGGTTTGTCATCTTTACCGGAGGAGAAAGAGGAACTTTTACCATATGCCCTTTATCCGGAATCGGCTCAAATTTTGGATAAATCCCTGTAATACCTTTTAGAAGTTCTTCCACTTCTTTTTGAACTTTCTCGTCCCCCGGCAAAGTCTTTATTACCTTGCCTTTTTTAATATCAAAAATTTCCACTTTATTCTGTTCCTCCGCATTAGCCATACCGGTTAATAAAGTCATCATAATCAAAAATATCGGTAACATTTTTTTCATACCAATCACCTCATGTGGTAATATAACCAACATGTGGAAATTCATGCATTGATCAAATGACAAAAATGTATTATTAGTTTACATAAAATATTTATGATAAACTGAATCGAAAATTGCATAAAAAAATAAGGCGCCTTTCTTTTTGTAAAGACGCCTTATTTCCGGACTATATCTTAAAGTTTCATTACCTTAATTTATTGAGCTCATCAGTTAAACGAATAAATTCATATTTATCTCTCTTCAATAGCGCATTGTCGATTTCCTTTCGGAGCTTCTCCAGACGGAACCTTCTAATAGATTCATTGAGAAACATTTCCGCCATACGAGAAAATTCTGTTTCCGATGATTGCTTTGGAGAATTATGAAGCAAATCTTTATCCATGGAAATCACCCCTTCGGCTTTTTTCTATTTTACCACTTCGGTCCGAGAATTCAAAATATTTTGTCTACTATTTTTTAAATTTTTTATCCTTTACCCTTATTCTCCTTTGTACACAAGCCTTAATCCGTTTTAACTTATTAATAAATCCTGTTCCACAGGCTTTTTTTAAAAGAACGGCTTTTCTTTTCAGAAAATCTATTGCAAATCCATTTGATTTGTAGTATGATATTTTAAAATTTCAGAAAATCTTTCTGTCTATGAAAAGGAGCACGAAAGAACCTTCTTCTCAAGAGAGCCTGTGGTTGGTGGAAACAGGTGAAGAAATCTTTCATCTCGCCTTGGAGACATTCTTCTGAACCTGCAGTAAGAAGAACGGTTCACAATCGTTATTTTGTGAGAGTTAAAACCTTGACTTGCTGAGGCTGTCTTCCGTAAGGAGCAGTGAATGAGGGTGGTACCGCGATCCAATTCGCCCCTCAGGCCAAGTCAAGGTTTTTTGTTTTTTGAGACACTACTGCAAAAGGTTCATCTGAAGAAGCCTGCGGTAAAGACTGAAAAAACTGAAGAAACATAAAAGTTTATGGGAGGGAATCTTAATGAGTGAAAGAGTCTATTTTTTTGATACAACATTAAGAGATGGTGAGCAAACACCGGGCGTAAACTTAAATCAGGAAGAAAAAGTGGAGATTGCATTAAGACTTGAAAAATTGGGGATCGACGTGATTGAAGCCGGATTCGCCGCAGCATCCCCCGGAGATGCCCAAGCCGTACGCGCAGTTGCCCAAGCTGTTACAAAACCCCGTGTTGTCAGCCTTGCAAGGGCAAATAAGAATGATATTGATGCGGTTGTGGAAGCCTTGAAAGGTATCGATAATGTCGGAATTCATGTCTTTATCGCCACCTCCCCGATTCACCGGGAAAAGAAGCTGGGAATGACAAAGGAACAAGTTGTTGCCAAAGCAGTCGAAAGTGTCAAATATGCTGCGCAGTTCTTTGATCATATTGAATTTTCCTGTGAAGATGCAACGCGCACTGAATGGGATTTTCTCTGCGAAGTGGCTGAAAAAGTCATTGAAGCCGGCGCCACTGTATTAAATATGCCGGATACAGTCGGTTACACAACACCTGAGGAATACGGCAACATGTTTAAATATATTAAAGAAAACACGAAAGGGATAGAAAACGTCATTTTAAGCTGCCATTGCCATGACGACCTTGGTCTTGCCGTCAGCAACAGTATTGCAGCAGTACAGGCAGGAGTAAAACAAGTCGAAGGATGCATTAACGGAATCGGAGAAAGAGCCGGAAATGCAGCGATCGAAGAAGTTGCCGCCCTTCTTTCCACCCGTAAAGACTATTATCAAAAAGAAACCGGCATCGTTCTGAAAGAAATCGCCAAAACAAGCAAACTTGTCAGCCGTTTAACGGGCATCAGCGTTCCTCCGAATAAAGCGGTGGTAGGAAGCAACGCTTTCGCTCACGCTTCAGGAATCCACCAGGATGGAGTCATCAAAGATCGTGCAACCTATGAAATTATGACACCAGAAAGCGTCGGCTTTGTGGATACCAAAATTGTTCTCGGCAAACTGTCCGGCAGAAATGCACTGAAGAAAAGATACGAAGAATTGGGTTATACTTTGAGCGACGAACAACTGACTGAAGTTTTCAAAAGATATAAAGAACTGACAGACCGAAAAAAAGAAATCTTTGATGAAGATATCATTGCCCTTTTAGAAGACAAATCTGTTGATCTGAATAAAGCCAAGTACATTTTCAAAAATGTCAGCCTTCAGGCCATGGAAGACAATAAAGGCTACCGTGCATCCGTCATTATTACGGTCAACAGCAATAATGCCGAAATCGAAGGCACAGGCGAAGGAAACGGACCTATTGATGCCATTTATAAAGCCATCGATCAAGGTTTAAATATGGAACTTGAATTAATTGATTATAAAATCAAGTCTGTCACAAAAGGAAAAGATTCCATCGGCGAAGTTTACGTAAAAGTTAAAAACGGCGACTCCTTCTATCAGGGAAGAGCGATTAATGTAGATACGATTTTTGCCAGCGCCAGCGCTTATATTGACGCTATTAACAGATACTTAAACATTAAAGAAAACCAACCGGCAAACGTAAATTAAACATTTATTAGTATCAGGCATATCATTTCTTAAAAAAATCCAATCTTCCGTTGGATTAATATGTGCAGTTAATACAATCAGCCGGTTCAAAGGCATCAGAAATTTATAAATATTTGGCAATTAGCAACACAAAACGCACAGATTGTTAATTTTGGTATGGCAATCTGTGCGTTTACTTCTTTTTTTATAAAGTTAACACCCCGGAATAATTATTTTTCCTCAACAAATTTTACTTGTTCCGCATCCCAAATAAAACTTATTTGTTTTGTTTGCCGATCTCTGGAAAGAACTTGCTCTTCCCCGGAAACGAGGATAATCTCTGAAGTATCGTGAACAATAATTTTAGGGGCACCATGTTCAGGAAAACGCTGCTGGTATTCCGGCAAGATCAAATAGGAACTGTATTGATGGAGGTACTCCATAACAGCCTTTTCTTCATTAAAACGGGAAGCATTGCTGATTGTCTGATATTCCCAAACATCATGTACGGCATCTTGTTCCAACATCATCAGGTTCACCCATTGTCCGGAAAAAGAGCCCGATGCTCCGTAAGAAACAACTTCTAATAACCCTTTATCGAACACATTTTGCCCGATGTAACGGACTGATTCGATTCGCTCCCGAAAGGCTTCTGCATAAACCGGCTTTTTTTCTCCATTAAAGACGACCAGGATAGGCAAGTCCGTATCAGGAATGGAGTGCTCCGTCCAGACAATATAGAAATCCTCATTTATTTTTAATTGCTGCAAATGAATGTATTTCATTAAGGTGTCAGAAATTTTCCTGTCTTTTCCGAGGTCATTTACAGCATCCAAATACTCTTCATTTGTAATCGTTATATCAAAAGTATTACCGTTTTTTTGGACAGTTCCGTTTTTACCTTTTTGCAGATTTTCTTCGGTTGATGGTTTTCTTTGTTCCTGGCCATTTTCTTCCCCTGTACTGCAACCGATTAACGAAATGCTTAATAATATTGCAATTCCCGATAAAAATACTTTTTTCAAGGCTGTTCCCCCTCCTCACCGGCATAACATAATTTTGTATTCATTTTAGCAGGAGGCCTTTTTATTATTATTAGGTGTTTCTACTCAAAAAACATTCTTGAACTCAAGTTGAATTTACGAATTGGAAAACTTATCGAAGAGAACCATTCTTTTACCAGCTAAGTCTCACAGATGCCGCCACGCCTGGAAATAACTTTTTGCTCACAGGAAATAGACATCCCTTTATTTTTTCGAAGAAAGTTTCCATGAGAGTTTCATGGGGACAAAAAAGGCGGCCATCGATATGAATTGTCTGCTTAAAGCGTTTATGGAGACATTTTAACTTTTTTCAATGCCAATTTGTCTGCTAAACCATTTCATGAGGACATTTTGACATTTTTTCACAACCACTTTGTCCGCTTGACCCGTTCATGAGGACATTTTGCACTTTTTTCAATGCCGTTTTGTCCGCTAAACCTGTTCATGAAGACATTTTGTAGCTTTTTCGAGCCACTTTGTCCGCTTAACCCGTTCATGGGGACATTTTGACATTTTTTCGGAGCCACTTTGTCCGCTTGACCCGGTCATGGAGACATTTTGACATTTTTTCGGAGCCACTTTGTCCGCTTGACCCGTTCATGAGGACATTTTGACATTTTTTCGGAGCCACTTTGTCCGCTTGACCCGTTCATGAGGACATTTTGACATTTTTTCAATGCCGTTTTGTCCGCTAAACCTGTTCATGAAGACATTTTGTAGCTTTTTCGGGCCCACTTTGTCCGCTTAATCCGTTCATGGGGACATTTTGACATTTTTTCACAACCACTTTGTCCGCTTGACCCGGTCATGAGGATATTTTGCACTTTTTTCAATGCCGTTTTGTCCGCTTAACCTGTTCATGAAGACATTTTGTAGCTTTTTCGAACCCACTTTGTCCGCTTAACCCGTTCATGGGGACATTTTGACATTTTTTCACAACCACTTTGTCCGCTTGACCCGTTCATGAGGACATTTTGCACTTTTTTCAATGCCGTTTTGTCCGCTAAACCTGTTCATGAAGACATTTTGTATCTTTTTCGGGCCCACTTTGTCCGCTTAAACCGTTTATGGAGACATTTTACCCTTTTTTCAATACCTTTTGTCGCTTAAGCCGGTCAAAGAGCATAATATCATCATTCACTCACCCTAAAGGACCGGCCCGAGACCCGTTCTCCCTGTCCACCCTCTCTTAAAAAACCGTAAAAAACAAATAAGACGGGATATAGAACCTGTTTCATTCTATACCCCGTCATATCCTATACAAACCCTGTTTTGGGCGGTAACATATTAATCATCTAAATCTACATTGTGGTAAACTTGCCGGACATCCTCAAGGTCTTCCAGAGCATCAAGCAATTTTTCGAACGTTGCTAAAGCATCCCCCTCAAGGGTTACTTCATTTTGCGGAAGCATCGTAAGTTCAGCAACAGTAAACTCTGTAACACCGGCATTTCTTAAAACCTCTTGAAGTTGATGGAATTGGTCCGGTTCAGCATAAATGATCACGGCACCATCCTCTTCAAAGACATCGCGAACATCAATATCGGCCTCCATCAACAGCTCTAAAACTTCCTCTTCACTCTTGTTTTCCAATCCGATAACAGCTGTGGAATCAAACATATAAGAGACAGAGCCGGAAACCCCCATATTGCCGCCGTTTTTTCCGAATGCTGCACGGACCTCTGAAGCCGTGCGATTTACGTTGTTTGTCAATGCATCAACGATGATCATAGAACCATTGGGTCCGAACCCTTCATAGCGGAGTTCATCATAAGTTTCATCTGAACCGCCTTTTGCTTTTTCAATGGCACGGTCGATAATATGCTTCGGAACATTATATGTTTTTGCTTTTTCAAGAACAAATTTTAATGTTTGGTTTAACTCCGGGTCAGGCTCTCCCTGTTTTGCGGCAACATAAATTTCTCTGCCGAATTTTGCATAAATACGACTTGTGCTTTGATCCTTCGCAGCTTTTTTGTATTTAATGTTGTTCCATTTGCGACCCATTATAAACACTCACTTTCAATTAATATCTAACGAACAAAAATAAAAATGAAATATGTATGACTCATTTCCCGGCCAGAGAAAAAGACCTGACAAAATTTATTATACAGCATTTAAGCTATTTGTTAAGAGTGTGAAAAACTTGAACTGGCATTTTCTTTATATTTATATTTTTGAAAAATCGGCAAAAATCCAGAAACCAAAGAAAAGAAGCCGGCAGACGGCTTCCTTTCTTTTCAATCACAGATATCTATTAAATTTGCACCTTCTCAGCATATTGAATAAAAAAGGCAAGAGTATCAGGGTTACTCATTGACCCTTTGTTAACGGCTTTTTCCACCGGTAATCCCATGAGAATTTTCTTAACCGGCACTTCGAGTTTTTTACCGTTCAAAGTTCGGGGCACTTCCTTAATTTGCACGATTTCATCTGGGACATGCCGGGGTGAGCAATGAGTACGAACCTTCGTTTTAATCTGTTTTTCCAGCTCATCTGTCAGAGTCATTCCATCCTTCAGGACGACAAACAACGGCATAAAATCTTTCCCCTGTCCATTGCTGATATCTATAACAAGACTGTCAACGACACCGGCCACACTTTCCACTGCCCGGTAAATTTCACTGGTTCCCATGCGGATGCCGCCCCGGTTAATGGTGGAATCAGAACGTCCGTAAATTTGGCATGTTCCCTTGCCGGTGATTTTGATCCAATCGCCATGGCGCCAAATTCCCGGATACATATCGAAATAGCTGCTTCTGTACCTTTCACCGCTGTGATCATTCCAGAAAAATAGCGGCATGGACGGCATAGGTTCTGACACAACGAGTTCTCCGACTTCATTTAACAACGGACGGCCGTTTTCGTCATAGGCCTCAACTTTTGCCCCTAAAGACCGGCATTGAATCTCACCTGCATAGACTGGAAGAAGCGGTGACCCTGATACAAAAGCCGAACAAAGGTCTGTGCCGCCGCTGACAGAGGCAAGCCAGAGATCCTTTTTCACGTGGTCATACACCCAGGCAAACCCTTCCGGCGGGAGTGGAGCTCCGGTGGAACCGATACACTTCAAATGATCCAGACGGTAATTTTCCTTCGGAGAAATATTTTCATTCATACATGAAAGGAGATAAGGAGCACTTGTACCAAAAACGGTCATCTCCGTTTCTTCTGCAAACTTCCACAACGTATTCAAATCCGGATAGCCCGGGTTGCCGTCATATAATAAAACAGTTGAACCCGCCAATAATCCGCTGACAAGCAAATTCCACATCATCCAGCCGGTTGTGGTAAACCAGAAAAAGCGGTCCCCTTCTTTCAAATCCATATGGAAAACACATTGTTTGATATGTTCCAGAAGGATGCCGCCGTGTCCTTGGACGATGGCCTTGGGAAGTCCTGTCGTTCCTGATGAAAATAGAATCCACAGCGGATGGTCGAACGGCACATCAACAAATTTTAACGGCACTTTCTCGTATTTTTTAATAAAATCATCCCATACAACCGCATCTTCTAAAAACTCCTTATTTGGAGCAGTTGACAAATACGGGAGCAGAATGGTTCGTTTTAATGACGGAATTGCCTTCTGAATGTCGCGAACAGAGGATAATCGGTTGAAATCTTTGCCTCCGTAGCGATAACCGTCCACAGCAATAAGCACGACAGGCTCAATTTGTTTAAAACGGTCAATAACAGTCGGACTGCCAAAATCAGGCGAACAGCTGGACCATACGGCACCTATGCTGGCACTGGCCAGAAAAGCAACCATTGCTTCAGGAATATTCGGCAAATACGCTGCAACTCTGTCTCCTGCTTTCACTCCGGCATCAGTAAGCGCAGCGGCAAATGCAGCCACTTTTTGCCCGAGGGATTTCCAGGAGATCGTCTCTTTCCCGCGAATTTCCGAGTAAGCGATGATTGCCGGGTTGTCTGCCCTTGTCTTCCGAAACGCATATTCCGCATAGTTTAATTTTGCGCCGGTAAACCACTTGGCTCCAGGCATTGTTCGCTCAGTCAGTACCTCCAAATATGAAGTTTCCGGACCAATGTTAAAATAATCCCATACAGATTCCCAAAAGTTCTCCAAATGGGTGACCGACCACTCCCATAGTTCTTCATATTCTTTAAATGACAAATTTCGATTTTCCTGCAACCAATCTATGTATTTTTTTAGATTTGAATCATTTTTAAACTGTTCCGAAGGCTCCCATAACAAAGTCCCTTCTTTCACCGCTTGTACCAAACTACCACTTCCTATCTGCCATTTTTTGACTTATATAGTAATATTATAGAATATTCTTAATATTTAAAAAAGTATTTTATACGGAAGATGGTTATTTTGCAGTTTGTTATGGTAAAAGCGGGGAACAATTTGACAGAGGAATATATACTTAGATTGGCTGCATATGATTTAATCCACGATAATCCTGGATAATTGCTTATCTTTTGACATAGACAGACCTTAAAACGGACAAGAATTCAACGAGGCTTCTGCAGGCATGCCGTAAACCTTCTCAAACAGTGCAAGCAAGAATCACATGAAAATGAAAAAACGGGAACATCCGCCGTTCCCGTTTCATTGATTGATTTCCTGCAGCTTTTTTTCAGTTGTTAACTGTTATGATTTCGGCAGGAACGCTTTCATTACCCGCTTTATCTGTTGCGGTAACGCTAATGATTGTGCCCGTTTTTTGCCGCGGAATTTTTATTTTGAATCTTCCTTTCTTGTTTGCTTTGCCGATAAAGACTTCGTCTCCCGCCCGGACAGTAATAAGTGCATATTTTTCGGCTTTTCCGATTACAGCTCCGGACCGATCGTTTATTTTTTCTATCTCCGGAGGAACCGGCGGTGTTTCATCTTTAACAATGACGTTTGCCGGAACGCTCTCCCTCCCGTTTTTATCCCGGGTAAGAACGGAAATAAGGGTACCCGCTTTTTGTTCGGGAATAAAAATATGAAAAATTCCCGACCCGTCTGCTTCTCCCATATAGGTTTCGGTTCCGATTAAGACTTGTACGGTTGAATCAGCGGAAGTTTTTCCCGAAACAACAACAGAGCGGTCTGTCACCTGTTCAACAACAGGCTTTTCTGATAACAATCCTTGAGCATCAGGATT
The DNA here is from genome assembly GCA_025451895.1 of Robertmurraya sp. Classification (GTDB taxonomy): domain Bacteria; phylum Bacillota; class Bacilli; order Bacillales; family Cytobacillaceae; genus CALKIU01. Next base: position 27,452 of record JANWJP010000078.1, on the reverse strand, counting down.
TTTCTCTTCTTTGATAATTCTTCCTTCCACTTCTGTACGGACGGGCCGGTGCTTCTCCAAATATGATTGGAGGGCTTCAAAATCAGCAATTAAAAGCTCGGTGATCCTGCCTTCGTCTTTGGCTTTTTTGAACATATGATAACCGCTGCGGCCGGCAGCAATAAATCCGGTTGTGGCCACAGAATAGGATTTTTTCAAATCGAGCGGCTCAAAACCACGCTCTGTTTTTACCTCCACAAACCAAACTCTTTGACCCGCAGGCTGATTCGGATCATATTTGAATCTCAGCCCGGAAACCTGGGCACACTTTCCTTTCCCTTTTTCCGCCTCACTGACGCTGTTCTCAAGAGCCTGTAAAATCTCCTCTCCGGTCAGTTCAAGTACAACAAGGGGATTTTCAAACGGAAGGACAGTCAGTATTTGACCGAGAGTGATCTCCCCTTCCGGAATGGAATTGCGGATATCTCCCGTATTTAACAAAGCAATTTGTGTTTTGACATATTCATTGGCTTTCATCAAAATCGCATCGGCAATTAAATTTCCCAGGTTGGTTTCTTCCTGTCTAATATCTTCCCGTTCTCCGTTCAAAAACACCCCGGTTTTCCCTACTACTTTATTTTCCAGTTTTTCAAGAGGTTTTTTAAATTTCAGGAGTTTTTCAGCAGCATCACTGTCTTCAGGAAAAGCAGCCAACGGCAACAATTTTCCGTTATAAGCTTTAATGACCCCGTCTTTACTAAAAGTGACGTCAAGGACACCGAGATGATTTAAATATTCCCCTGCCTGCACAATCAAAGTCGGTTCCCGGTTCACAACCATTTCCGGTTGTTCAAGAACGGTATGGGAGTGGCCTCCCACAATCACATCAATTCCCTTTACCTTTTCGGCCAGCTGTTTATCAGCCGGGAAACCTAAATGAGAGAGAACAACAATTTTATTGATTCCCGCCGCTGTTAATTGGTCAATCATCTCTTGAGCCTTTTCAGCCGGGTCCTCAAAAGTGACATGTTCCCCGGGATTTGACAGCAAGGAAGTATCCTGTGTCGTGAGTCCGATTATGCCTACCTGCTCCTCCCCGTATTGTTTAATCACTGCCGGATAGATGCGGCCCCCTTCGCCGGGATTCCCAATGTTTTTTGAAAAATATGGCCGTAATACGGGATCCGCTGTCACATTGATATTTGCAGAGACCATCGGGAACCTGGCCCTTTTTATAAAATCGCCAAGCACTTCCGGCCCTTTGTCAAACTCATGATTACCCAAGGTCATCGCATCAATGTTCAATTGATTCAAAAAGTATAAATCAGCTTGTCCTTTATATTTCATAAAATACAGTGTACCTGAGAACACATCACCGGAATGGACGAGCAGTGTATTATTTCCGGTGGCGCGGATTTTGTTCACCGCGGTGAATAACCGGGGAAATTGCCCGGCATGGGCGTGACTGTCATTCAAATGCATGATTGTTAATGAAAAAGATTTATCTTGAGCTTTGGTTTGCTGTGTCTGCGGTGATAAGTCAACCTTTGAATTCGATGAATTTTCAGATATGAACCGGCATTCATATTCCGCGCCCGGAAGAGTTTTCCCTGTCCCGGCACCGGCTGCTTCACTTGCAGATGTACATGAAGCATAAATGCCTGTGAAAACACATGCAGCAACCGTGAAAATGCGTGCTAACCTGATTACGTTGTTCATATCCTCTCTCCTTAGTGATAAACTGAAAGCAGTCCGCCAATTGATTGATTATAAATATTTTCTGCATCTTTAAAAAAATTATCCAAATTTTTCTAACAACTCTTCCGAAAAAAAAGGATTGCCCAAAAAGACAAGTCCTCCGTCTCTTTGAACAATCCCTTCTGAAATGATTTTCATTTAAAAGTTAACTAGAAATTCATGCGCGCTTGTCCGCCGTCGACATTAAGAGTCGCGCCAATCACCCAGGATGCTTTTTCTGAAGCAAGGAAAACAACGACATTAGCAATTTCTTCCACAGTGCCGAACCGGCCGCCGGGAATCTCTTTTTTAACAAATTGCTTGATTCCCTCAGGGTCCTTCTCAAGCCGTTTTATCCAATTTCCTGTCTCATGCAGGATGGCTCCGGGCGCGACGCCGTTGACGCGGATTCCATAAGGGGCAACTTCATCGGCAAAAGCTTTGGTAAAGCTGATGGCTGCTGCTTTGGCGTTATTATAAGTCACCTTGCCGCCGCTTTCCCGCCCGAACAGCGATGTAATATTTACGATGGAACCGCTGCCCGCTTTTTTCATATGAGGCAAAACCAATTTGCTTAAATGAACGATAGAAAAATAATTCAGTTCCATGGCGTCATGAAACAGCCGGAGCTCTGTTTCTTCAGCTTTGCCGCCATTGCTGCCTCCGGCATTATTGATTAAAACATCGATCGAACCGTGATCTTTTATGAATGAAGAGATGAGCTGCTCTCTCTCTTGTTCTGATGTTACATCAGCCTGATAAATGGATACGTTTCCGCCCAGCTCTTCTTGCGCACGGCGCAAATCATCCAGATTGCGGCCGTTAATGGCAACGTTGGCTCCTTCGTCCACAAACGCTTTGGCAATCGCCTTTCCGATTCCCTTCGAACCACCGGTGACGAGTACGTTTTTCCCCTGTAAATTTAAGTCCATCTGTCAAAACTCCTATCCGTTATTGTCATTTTTTTCTTAATAACTTCATATTATCATGATATAATTTTGCGATCAAAAAAATCAGTCCCTTAAAAAGGAACTGATTTGCGTGCAATTTTAGAGCCGCATTTGCCGTAACCTCATTATAAGAAAGTTTTAGACCACCACTCCTCAAAGTGGGTGTTCTCAGAAACGTTCCTGCCTGTCCTCCATGTCATATAGACGGAGACCTGTCATTCCGGTTTCGATGTTAAACTCCCTTTTACAGTTTATAAGGTTAAAACTTAATTATGCTTACGTACAATGCAGCCTGTGTCATTATAATAAACGATAATTAATAATATGGCAATAGTTAAAAACACCCAAAATTTATTTTTTCGGGATAATTTTTATGCACCGGAATCATCCTGTGAAACTCTCTTTAATCTCAAAACCGGTGCAGATTTTGCCGGTTGTTTAACGTGCTCTAACGTGAACGTAATTCATCTGCAACATAAAAAAACAATTGAAACAGACAAATGAAGAATTCAACTTCTTCAACAGGCGGGTTTTCTTCAATTTCCAAACAGGTTTTAAAAAGTTGAGTCCGGCTGCATGTTCCATCTTGCGGCCTCAGTCCCCCCGGCGAAAAATCTTGCCCAATCCCTCATATCTTTCTTAACCGTGAATTCCTTATAAGTGGAAGACTTGACGGGAAGTTCCGGGGCTAAAATCTGCCGGCTGGAATACGTTATACGATATTCTTCATTGGTAATCATATTAATGATCTTACTTATTTCAGGTTTTTCCCCGGCGCAGTTCCTTGTTTCCCCGATATTTCAGTTCTCCATTTTGAGATTATACATCGATTTGTACAAAGAAATCATGTGCTAAAAAGAAATCTCCCACCCTTTCAACACGCTTGGACAGGTTCTTTGAAAACTGCATACAGCTTTTCCGGGGCTGTTTTAAACATAGACCAATTTAGTTGAACTTCTTACTTTAGGCGGATTAGAGATAAAACTTTGCACGATTCCTCTCCCTGCACAAAATTATTTTCTCCCTTGAGACCGGATTATTGTTTATCAATCATGGGCGTTTTCACACCCGGGTCTTCATTTTGTTCTTTATTCAGTTCGTAAATTCCAAGATCATGTAAATATTTTTCGACTTTTTTCAGTTCCTCAAGTTCCCGGATAACGACAAAATGATGAAACACAAATCCTTTTCTGAAATGCAATGTCAGCTTGTAGCCATTATTCATTCCGGGATGGAGGCCATATAACTCATGCCAGCGGACAATTTTTTCGACTGAGTAGCCCTTTATTTTCCGGGGAGAAAAAAACTTTCCATTTAAAATCAGTCCGTCAGAGTGAATATAGAAATTTCCCGGAAGACGAACGAGAAAAATAATAAATCCAAACAGGTTTGCGGCGGTGAGAAACGAGAAATGCAAATCTGTTGTTATTACATAAACAAACAGAATGCCGAGAAGTACAATGGCAACAGCCGTTCCCCACTGAACAAACCGGTATGTTCTTGTGTCTTTTGTAAGGGGCTCCATTTCCTTATTTTCTGAGGCCGGGAAAATATTCTTATACTCTTCCTCAGTCCCGGGATAGAGCGCTTCTTTCGACCTTTCGGCAGCAATCGCAATATTATATGAATTTCGAAGCAAATAATACACACCAAAAATAAACAGCAAGGTGAAAAATAATTCAGACCACATAAAATCCCTCCTCGGTAACTCCCCCTTGGTAACTGCCTTTGTTAACCTGCCGTTGTTTATCTACGGAACAATATTAAAAAGGTTTCACTATTTTACAATTTTTTAACGAATCGTCTGCCGTTTGATTCGTTTTTCTCACCGTTATCAGACCCGAACTAAAAGTTTTATGGATTGTTAAAATAAACTTCACATTTTTCCCATTTCTGATTATTGACCAGGGTGGTCTAAAATGATACATTTTAATTATAGACCAGAGCGGTCGATGGGCTTATTTTCAAAGGAGGGTAGAAATAAAGACGAATGCCGGAAAAATTTCTAAAACTTGATGAAGAAAAGAAATCGCGTATTATTCATGCCGCATTAAAGGAATTTGCCGAAAAAGGCTATGAACAAGCCTCCACAAATCAGATTGTCAAACAAGCGGGAATCGGCAAAGGCATGTTGTTTTATTATTTTAAAAGCAAAGAAGGCCTCTTTCATTATCTACTCAATCACAGTCTGGATATTTTTAATGAACAATATCTTTCCCTTATTCCTGAAGATAGCAATGATTTAATAGAAAAAATGGCCAGTATTTCCAAAATGAAATTTAAACTTTATACCGAACATCCGCTCGAAATGGAGTTTTTGGGCAAATTCTTTGTAGAACATGGGTTGGAGCTTCCGGAAACAGCCAGAAAAAAATATGAAGAAATCTATGCCATCAGCATGAAAAAGATTTTTGGCAACAATCATATCGATCAATCCCTGTTCCGTGATGATATCGATGCCGAAAAAGCCTACCGGTTGATTGAATGGGCGATCCAGGGCTATCAAAATGACCTGCTTGAACGGTTCAGGAATAAAACCGTTCAGATAGAAGAAATTGAACCGATGTGGGATGAATTTGATGATTATTTGGCAATTCTAAAAACTTGTTTCTATAAACAAAAGGGGTGACGTTCATGAACATCATTGAAGTTAACGGAATCACAAAAAAATTCGGGAAGTTTACGGCTCTCGACGACATCCATTTTTCGGTAAGAAAAGGGGAAATCTGCGGATTTATCGGGCCAAACGGTGCCGGTAAATCAACCACGATCAGGATTCTCCTCGGAATGCTCAAAGCAACGAAAGGAACGGCCAAAATTTTCGGTATGGATGTATGGAAGGATGCGGTAGAGATTCATAAAAGGATTTCATATGTCCCCGGTGATGTGAATCTTTGGCCAAACCTGACGGGCGGAGAAGTCATTGATTTATTTTTAAAAATGCGCGGCAACGGGAATATCAAGAAACGGGATGAACTCTTGAAAAAATTTGACTTGGATCCAAGCAAAAAATGCCGCACCTATTCAAAAGGGAACCGCCAGAAAGTTGCCCTGGTCGCCGCATTTGCCTGTGACGCAGACCTTTATATTCTCGATGAACCAACCTCCGGTCTTGATCCGTTAATGGAGAAAGTCTTCCAAGAATGTATTTTGGAAGCAAAAAAAGAAGGGAAAAGCGTCTTCCTGTCCAGCCACATTTTATCAGAGGTGGAAAAAGTCTGTGATCAAGTTGTTATTATCCGTGAAGGAAAAATTATTGAAACAGGCTCCCTTGAAGATATGCGTCATTTAACCCGCAATAAAATTACGCTGCAAACAAAAACCCCGGTTCCCGGACTTAAAGATTTTCCCGGAGTTCATAGTTTTGCAGAGGAAAACTCCCGGGTCACCTTCCAAGTGGACACGGAAAAACTGGACGAAGTCATCCGCCATGTCAGTCAGTTCGGCATCCTGAAGCTTGAAAGCGTTCCGCCGACTTTGGAGGATTTATTTATGCGCCATTATAAAACCTCCAAAGCCACTGACGAAGGGGGAGCCGTGTGATGAGAAAACATTTACCCGGCACAGGAAGCATTTTAAAATTAATCTTCCGTCAGGACCGTTTCAAAATATCCGTCTGGCTTCTGTGCTTAATTCTTATTACGATATCTGTAGCCTATGCCTACCCGGAAGTTTATAAAACAGAAGAAGACATCATGGGATTTATCCTGACCATGCAAAACCCGGCCATGGAAGCCATGCTCGGGCCTGTTTATGATGCAAACAACCCGCCTGTTGCTGCCGTTTTTGCCCATGAAATGCTTCTCTTTACCGTCATTGCCGCAGCAATCATGAACATTCTTCTTATCGGGCGATCAACGAGAACAGATGAAGAAGACGGGCGGCTCGAATTGCTGTTGTCATTACCGGTTGGACGGCTGTCCCATATTACGGCTGTCATGCTGGAAGCTCTGATTTTAAATGCACTGCTCGCCATTCTGACCGGCGCAGGGTTATCCGCCGTTCAGACGAATGGAATAACACCGGAATCTTCCTTCCTGTACGGAAGTATTCTCGGTTCGGCAGGGTTTCTGTTTGCTGCGATCACCGCGTTATTTGCCCAACTCGCCAAAACATCAAGAGGGGCAACGGGCTTATCCTTTACCGTTTTAATTATTTCTTATATCATCCGGGCAATCGGCGATGTCAGCAGTGAAGCACTTTCACTCATTTCACCCCTGGGCTGGACGGTGCGGACCGGTGTGTTCATTGATAATAAATGGTGGCCGGTCATTCTCCCGCTTGCTATCGGGATCATCATAACAGCAGTTGTCTTTTATTTAAACCAAATCCGTGATTTGGGAGGCGGATTTATACCGGAAATGAAAGGCAAAACCCGGGCCTCCGCCCTGTTAAAAACACCGCTTGGCTTTGTTTTTAGAATGCAAAGAACAAACATCATCGCTTGGGCTATAGGGATGTTTCTTTTGAGCGCTGCCTTTGGTGCAATTCTAGGGGACTTGGAGGAATATTACGCTGATTTGGATATTTTGCAGGCATTTTTGGCAGCGAACCCTGACTACACTTTGACTGAACAATTTGTTGCCATGCTATTCGTGATCTTGTCAATTATCAGTGCGATCCCGGTAGTCATGGTTGTGCTCAAACTTAAGGGCGAGGAAAATAAAAACCGCACCGAGCATATCTACAGCCGGGCCGTTTCCCGTACCGGGATGCTGGCCTCCTACATGATCATGGCCATTATTGTAAGTATTATCATGCAGACTCTTACCGCTGTCGGATTATGGGCAACAAGTTATTCCATATTGGATCAGACATTGAGCCTCGGCAAAACTCTTAACGCCGCCCTGGTCTTCCTGCCGGCGATTTGGGTGTTAATTGCACTCGGCATCTTCCTGATGGGACTTTTCCCAAAAGCCACATCAGGGATTTGGCTGTATTTCGCTTTCTGTTTTATTGTGATTTATCTGGGTGAATTGCTTAAATTCCCCGATTGGTTAATGAATTTGTCTTCATTCACACATGTTCCGCAATTGTTTGTGGAGGAAGGAGACATCCTGTCATTAACGATTTTGACTCTGTTGGCAATACTCATAACGATCATCGGATTTATCGGCTACAGAAAGCGGGATATTACCGGATAATCATCCGGTTTTTACAGAAGATCAATAAAACCAGGACGCCTTCGCGTCCTGGTTTTTTATCTATCATATAGGATGAATGAGATTATACCGGTTGTTCTTCCTTTACCTCTTCCCAATAATAATGAATGACCTCTCTACGGACTACTTCCGGGCATTCCACTTCATCGCCCCAGGAATCATAATTGTTTATGCCATTCAGACGCTGGATGTCAACGCTGTAATACTTATCTTTGTACTTAAAGATTATGACAATCATTTCACAACATCCTGCATCATCATTGCCGAGTTCCTGAACAAACTCCAGACCGTATTCTTCATGGTCTCTGCCTTCAGCCACAGATTCAAGAATAACATCTTTTGGAAATTTCATTTTATTCGCTCCCTTTTTATAATAAGCATTACTGCTTTTTATACGTAACCATTGCCACAACCAAGGCTTCCAATTACCCTTTGGGATGAACCCGAAAGTAAATGACAACTGTGACCCGGAAAGAGATAATAAGTTACCAGCATCCTCCTTTTTAAAAAATTCTTTCTTTTTGAAAATAATGACTTTTTGTAAAATTTATTTCTTCTACCTTTATTTTGCTAATAAATTAAGCAAAAATCAAGGCAGGATCAGGCATAATTATGAAAACTTCGTTACAGAGCCAATCATGGGAATTTACAAAAATTAACCGCAGACTGGTAAGGTCATGAAGATAGATACCGTACGTAAAATACATGCTCCCATCAAAAAATATAAAAGTTGATGCCTCCGAATATTTCATCTCCATAAAACACACTAAAAGGCGAAAAGTTTGATGATCCGTTTCCAAATCAGTCTGCCACTTTCCGGCTCAATATATGCATCAGGAAAAATACTCATCCGTGCAGAGAAACACCGGTGCAGCAACATCAGCCATTGACGAAAAAATGCTCCCTGTTTCCTGTCCGGAGGCACACAACAGAGAGCAACAAAAAAATCTATTCCAGTGATTTTAATTCCTCCAACACAAGTTCCAAAAACGCTTCAACAAGCGTTTCCGTTGCAGACAATTTGCTGTACGCAAATGTGAGGGCGGTTACATCTGCATAGGTGGCTGCCACGAACAGTGACATCGGAGGGTTTAATGCAGGACCGGTCATAAAAAGCCTGCGAACAGTTGCCGGGCCCCAAGTCATTTCCCCGTTTCCGATCACCCCGATATTGGAAAATATAAATGGTGAACTGTTTTTGTCCTCCTCTTCGGGTCTGTCTTGAACAATATGACGGTACATCTGTTCAAAGCCGATTCGAAACAGCACTTCATAGATGAACGGGAAATCGGCTCCGAGAAAAAGCTCCTTAAGCCTTTTTGTTTCTTTAACCACCTGCTTCAGGGTTTCATGGAAAGGAGCGTCCGTATTCTTTTCCACAACAATTTCAAACATGCTTGATAAGTTGCAAATTGTGTTCATCGTTTTTTCCGGGATATATTGCCTGAGATCCACTGTGCAGCCAATCGAGGTTTTTTTCATCTCCGGAAGATTGTCCAGACTCCAGATTGCCCGAAACAAGGCGGTAACAAATAAATCATTAACTGTGGCTCCATACTGCTTTCCGAAATGGCGGCACCGTTTGAATTCCTCTTCAGGCAAATATTTTACCGCAAACGCAGATAAACCTTTTTCCGCCTTTTGGTTAAGATATGGAAATTCACAGCTGATCCTTTCTCTTCCTTCATCGAAAAATAAGGACTTTGCCAATTTTTCTGCCGGTATATGGTGAAACAGCTTTTTTTGATCCCGGACTCCGGTTTTTCTTTTAACCAGAACATCCTGTCCGGATGCAAGCAGATTATAAATTTCATTTAAACGCTCGGTAAAATCCTTTGTTCCCCGGCCGTCAGCGCATGAGTGGCTGATTTTTATACAAAGTGTATCAGAAGCATTTCCACGCAAAACGCATACGTGAAAAAGGGGATCCACCCCTTCGTTAATCGGACGGTTCACAAACTTCCTTATTTCCTCTTCCATATCCGGCGCCGGAATAACTGACAAAAAATCTTTTTCACTTAAATCAGAACGGGGCTCCCAATAAGCCTCATTGTCCCGAATCACAAAACGGCTTCCTAAAACAGGCTCCTCCCGGATCAGCAAACGGATCGCTTCGGCAAGAACCTCTTTATCAATATAACAATCGAGATACAGTATACAATTTAATTGATAATTACAATTCAACCCGGCCGCAATGAAATTAAACCAATCTTGCGCGCCGGGCCTGAGTTTTTGTGCGGTTTCAACCATGCCGGCTCCCCCTGTCAGGCGCACTATAAAAAATAACCTGTTTTATTTTACTATAACTTATCAGGAAAATGCTTACAAGGGAAAAAGATACTTCTTCCGCCGGCTCACTCCTGTATGAATGTCCGGGCGGGCCAATGCCAAGGCACGGTTGATCATACAGGAGAAAAGGTTAAAACAGAAAAACAGAATTAATGAACATGATAAGGTTGCAGTTCCTTACAATTCCATCCCTACATCCCGGAATGTAGCCATGTCTTTCATCATGCGTACTGCTCCTTCCACAACGGAAAAGGCAAGTGCTGCACCTGAACCTTCGCCAAGGCAAAGATCAAGGAAAATCATCGGTTGAATGCCAAGGAGTTCACTCGCTTTTATTCCGCCAGGTTCTGCCGTCGCATGGGAAGTAATGAGATAATTTTTTACTTTCGGTTCAATGGAAGCGGCAATTAATGCAGCAGCCGTGGAAATATACCCATCGACCACAACCGGAACACGGGCGGCCGCAGCTCCAAGCATCACTCCAGCCATTCCGCCGATCTCCAGCCCGCCTACTTTGGCCAACACGTCAATGCCGTCCTCACGGTTCGGTTGATTAAGCTCGATCGCTTTTTTGATCACATTTGCTTTATGTTTTTTTCCGCCTGCTCCCAGTCCGGCTCCCCTGCCGGTAATTTCAATCGGCTCAACATTGCCAAGAACAGAAATGATGGCTGTTGTCGGGGTTGTATTGCCGATTCCCATTTCGCCGGTGCCAAGCAGATTTGCCCCTTTAGCCAATTCCTGATTGGCAATCTCAATCCCGACTTCTATGGATCTGATTGCTTCCTCCCTTGACATGGCCGGACCCTTTGCCATATTGTCGGTTCCATACTTAATTTTTCTCTTAATGACCTTGGAATCATCGGGAAAATCCCTTTTTACTCCCACATCTACGGCAACCACGTTGGCGCCGGTCACATTCGCGAGGGCGCAGACTCCTGTCAATCCGTTGGAAATATGTAATGTTTGTTCATACGTAACGATTTGCGGGTTATTGGTGACTCCTTCCTCATAAACACCATGGTCACCTGCCATCACAATCACGACTTTTTTGTCAATCGACGGATAAAGTTCACCGGTAATTCCGGACAGCTGCACTGCCAGGTCCTCAAGACGGCCTAAACTTTTGGGCGGCTTAATTAAACTGTCAACCCGCTTTCTGGCCTTTTCCATTGCCGCCTGATCCAATTCGCCAATTTTGTTAATCGTTTGCTGTAATAATTCCATGTTCTTTCTCTCCTTATCTTATTTTGGATATTTTGTTTTCACAGTCTTCAGATGCACGTGCACAGGCAGTCTGCGGGAAAATCTAGAATTTGGCCGGATTTTTTGCCAAATTTTCTTAAATAAACGGCAGAAATGGCCGGTTTCATAAAAAAAGTCTGCAGTTTATTTCCATAGAAAATAAACTGCAGACTTTTCCATCATCTACAAGCTCAAAGCAATCAGGCAGGTCTCCTGGCTCAGGTTCATCATTTTATCAAGCCTTCCCGGACAAAATCCAGTGGCATGCATGATAAAACTCCCCATTACAGTGGCGGGTCCGCTGAAGATTTTCACTTCATTCCCTATTCTCCCGTGAAGGGCACCTGGTGCTGTGAAATATTTTACTTTACATTAACAATACTACAAATGATCTATGAAGTAAATGGAAATCAACTTCCATTTAATAACTAAAATCCTATCATCTGGACTTTCAGGTGCAGAGCTTCCTCTGCCTTCTAATGCATTAAAATGTTTACTAATAAACATTTAACTAAATTCAGAAAAAAATTAATTGAAAAAACTTCCATTTTTTTGAAAATATGCTATAATTAATCTATCTTACTTTTTAAACTGCTGTGAATAAAATGGTATGATTTCACGCAGTAAAGTAAGAGCCCCCCTCCCATTATAATTAAATACGGACATACCCCCTTTAAATGGAGCCAATGGTCTTCATAATTGGCAAGTTTTCCCCTGTGAGCAGCCGTAAAAAGTTTATATTTCAAACAGCAGTATTTTAATAAAAAACTCCCCGATTCCGTGGCTGTTTATAAACTTTTTGGCTGTTAAAAATTTAAACTTAAGGAGGTATTCTATGTATCAAATTAAGGAAAAGGAGAAAATTTTCATTTACACTGGCCCAGATGGCTCCGGAAGAAAAACCATTTCGAAAATGGTTGCAACGATGTTTGATATGGAAACCGTACTCTCTTACACCACCCGTCCTCCACGCCATTACGAACAGGATGGCCGCGATTATCATTTTGTGGATACCGAAACATTTGAAAGAATGAAGAATAACGGTGAATTCCTGGAGCATGTTGAAATTGAAGGAATTCATTACGGTATCCGCGAAGAAGATGTGATTAAAGCCTTCGAAAATCATAACCTCATCTATTTAACCCTTAACCCTGAAGGGGCGGAAAAACTAAAACAAATGTATGGAGATCGTGTCATGCGCCTGTTTATTTACGCCGACCGGGATACGGTTATTGAACGGCAGCGGGCAAGAAAAGATGATGAAGAGGCGATCGCACGCCATTTAAGACAATACGATTCAATTATGGAGTATAAAAATCAATGCGAATATGCCTTTGAAAATTTTGACGCCCCACAATGTTCCTTCCAGGTAAGCGAAGTTATTGAAGCATTCCTCGACCGTGATATTATCATTACAGATTATTAAACACCAGGTCTTAACTTTAATATTTTAAAGAATCAATCGGGGGATGTAAGGCCACATCTTCCATTGATTCTTTCCTGAAACTCTCTTTTTAGTGGTATTTCCGGCATTTTTAAAACCTGCTGGACACACTCCCGTCAAACTGCTTAAACTGCGCTAATCTTCTTTCCTTTCTGACGTACGGTGTCTTATATTACCCGACTCCGCTTCTTTCCTCCAATGAAGCTTTATTTAACCATCTAAATTCTTTATATCTTAAAAGAACAAAAAATAAGAACAGACATGATTCTCATAGGCAGATGTGCTAACCGGATTTTATAGAACAAATAACAGATCTGTTTGCGTATCCCGGCCGGGTTCAAATTTGTAATAATAGATAATTGGAAAACAACAAGAATGCCGGCATGAATAGGAAGATACCGTTCTGAAAAATTTTTCGGGAACATTCGCCGGACTTTATTGAGGGAGCGAAAATAATATTTCGCTTAAAGCCGGATGAATATTTTTCCATATTTATTACAATCTCAATCAGCGTGATTTCTGCCGTTAGATTATTTTCCAATCAAAATACACAAAAAGGCGCCCATCGCAGCAGTTGTAATGTTGTAATAATGATTGGATTATCTCTTATTACATCAGCTTTTATTTATAATGGAGCGCCTTTATCATTTAAATATGTACTTAGAAAGACTATTTGTTTTTGCTGTTCCAAAATTACTTGAAGCTAAACATTTTTGTCTGCCACAAACTTTTCACCGGCTGCCGGATTTTTTTCATAAAATGTCCTAGCAATCTATGAATGCTTCTCTTCATTTGGAAGCAATAATTCTCCGGAAAACCAGGCAGCCTTCATCAAGAATCAAGGGATTTCAAAAACGTTGTCCCCGGGAAAGTTCAAGACAAAGCAGCGGTATCATTCTGGCTTCGTGCCGCTTAATCCAGAACTTCCATAACCGTATCGGATATTCGCTGTCTGACGACCAATTGCACTTTTTTCACCCGATCATCCGGACTTTGCAGATCCTCTGCCTGAGTTTCCCAAGTCAGCTTTATTTCATGTTCAAGGTTGTTAATTTCTTTTTCTACCCATTCCCTGTGCTTTAAATAAAACTTGAGCGCCGTGTTTTCATCTTGAAATTCTTTCGGCAGAGAATAATGCAAATTATGTAACGATTTTTGAAACTCTTTCTCTCCGGTCTTATTTTTGCGTTCCCGCAAAACCGCGTTAAGATCTGAAACAAACGCTTTGCTAAAATTGTTTTCGATCATTTTCGACCGCAGATTTTCCAAAGTCAGTCTGGAATAAAGCCTTTTCCTCCGTCCAAACAAATTCAGCACCATGTCTCCCCTTTGTTAAAACCTTTCTTGAACAAACAGATGAAAATAGTTTCCTGTCTGATCGTTATTTTTCTCCAATTAAGATTTCCAGGTCAACAGTGATTGCCTTTGGTGTCTTTTGCAAGAAAGCGGCCACCTTCCGTTCATCGGCGTTCCATGCGAGCGGTGTCATGGCGACTAAAACTTCAAGAGAAGAACGATCCAATTTTTTAGTATATTGTATACTCTTCCTGTCAGTAAGACGGAATTTTTCTTGAAAGCGTTCTACCGTTTCCTCATTGGAATAGGTTTCTTTTTCCGAATCTGCGTAAAAAGCGGTACGGAGTTCCTGTAAATATCCGCTTTTCGGCACAACTTTTATTAATCGCCCGCCCGGTTTCAACAATCTGCTAAACTCTGCATAATTGGAAGGCGACAAAATATTCAAGATTACATTAAAAGTTTCATCCATAAACGGGGTATCTGCAAGATCGGCCACACACCAAATTTTTCCCTCATATGTTCCGGCAGCAACAAGAATTCCTTCCTTGGCCAGATCGATCCCGACACAGACAGTATTTTTTCCCCTGTCTTCGACCATTTGACAAATGCCATTCAGGTGCGTGCCTTCCCCGCAGCCGGTGTCAAGAATGTATAATGGCTCTGCGGGCAGTTGTAAAGCTGATTTGGCAATTTCCCGGATCACCGGCTCAAAAAAGCGATCATCTGCCATCAATTTTCTTCGCGCTTCAAAAAGTTCCTTGCCGTATTTCGTTTTTACCGGACGGGGAAGCAAGTTTATGTAGCCTTGTTTGGCAAAATCAAAGCTGTGTCCCTTTTCGCATTTCAAGGATGCCGGCTCAACTACTTTCATTTTCGAAGCGCATACCGGACATTTAAACAAAAATGACAGTTTTTCCACGAAACCCGCGCTGCGAATCCTTTTACTCTTTAGAACCATGTTCAACACCTCTTTTTTTGGAAAGGATTTTGCTATCAAAGCAATTATTTTGTTACTGAGTGAACATGAATATACTCCCCGCAAAAAATACAACACGTCAGACTGAAACAGCCGGCGCAACCGGTAAATAGGCCCTGTTTACAGCATAAAACCGGAGTCTGTCAAAGCATCAACCAACAGATGCCAGTTACAGCATACATTCTGCATTTTCCAATATAATCCAATTCGGCCCGGCAAAAACAAAACTAAGATAAATGGAAAATTCACGAATTATTGCCAATATAAATTGTATCCCAATTGATAACTTTAAAAAAGACATGAAACCAGTTTTTTCGCCTGCTCCCCTAATTTATTGCATACACAAGAATATCCTCTGTCACAACATCACGCCGTTTTAAATCATGCATACAATTTTTGTTCTTAGAAAAAGCTGTAAAATCCCAGAGATAGAGGGTTTTTACAGTGACAGATCCAAAAAAAAGCAGTTGTGTAAGCACAACTGCTGAAGAAGAAAGATGATATTCCCTTACAATTATATTTTATCGCATTTTTAGGAAAAATGTCATAGGAATTAGAACAATCTGTTAACATATTTCATATATTTTATGAAAATAATGTTAGCATTGTCACACTTTTTGCTTATTAAGATATACAAAATCTTTGCCACGCGGATTACTTCTTTTCTTAAGGGATGATATCGCCAAAAATCAGGCCACTATTAAAACCTCTGTTGAAATTGATTTCCGGCCTGCGAATATTCAGAATGCTGAACAATTAAGAGGATTTAGAGGGGAGCATCACATTTTCAAAACTTCTATCACTTTTTTGCTGTAATAACCGGCTTAATTAATCCATACCGGCGGTATAATATACCATTCAGGAATGAAATTATTTGGCGTTTGGCAGACAAGCTGCCTGATTTCACTCTTTCCGGGAATTCATTTAATTGAAGTACACAAAAATTCTCTCAATATATCAATTAATATTTTTCCTTTATAAAAACCCCTCTTGTCTTGTGAATGTCTTCACGATATGATTATGTTAAACACGGTGTCGGTTAATAAACAAACAGTTTATTAACATTTGTAAGTTAACCAACAGAAAAGACAATTATGATGAAAAACAACAAAAGGAAGGAGGAGGAAAAGTGGCCGTAAACAAATTGGACAGACGTAAAAAATACACCAGAATGATGTTAAAAAACAGCCTTATTAAGCTTTTGGCAGAAAAACCAATTTCAGCAATCACAGTAAAGGAAATATGTGAACTGGCTGACATTAACCGTTCCACCTTTTATGCCCACTATGAAAACCAGTTTGATCTTCTCGACAAGGTAGAGGACGAAATTATTGGCGAAATGAACGAATATTTGAGCCAATATGGACACGAAAAAGAAAGAGATACATCCAAATTGATAGAAAGACTATTAGAATACTATGCCTCAAAGGAAAAAATCTGCAAAATACTGCTAAGCGAAAATACTTGTACATCCTTTGAGAAAAAAGTAATGAACTCTGCCTGCCGGTTTATGAAAGAAACAGCCGCAATGAAACGCTTCGACAGCGATATTTCAGACTACGTCACCATCTTTGTCATCAGCGGAAGCATTCATACCTTGAAAAAATGGCTCTTCAGCGGAATGACACCACCCCCAAAAGAAATGGCAGAAATCATCAACAAACTCATCATGAAAGGACTGAACGGTTCAGCGTCCCAACTCTCCTGATACGAACAGTTTATCCGATGCAAGTATACCGGAATTACATAAGAAAAACCGGCAATGATCGGTTTACTGTTCAGAGAGCAAATATGCAATTATTCTAATTTTATTATGAATGATTTTAAACACGCCGGTTCCTTCCTAACCGGCAATTATTTTTGGGAATTCCGCGAATTGAAAAAACTTAAAACCTTTGCCCGTTTGATACATAGAAATATTAGGACATTGCATGAAAGGACTGTGGTGTTATGAAAGATCGCGGTTGTATCAAATGCGGAAGTAAAAATGCCGGGACGAAAGATGTAGCCATGACCGGTACCGGCTTATCGAAACTCTTTGATATTCAGCATAATCAATTTACAGTGGTGTATTGCAAAAACTGCGGATACTCTGAGTTCTATAATAAGGAAAGTTCAACAGCAGTGAATATTCTGGACATGTTTTTCGGCGGGTAAGGGACAAAGGGCGGGTTTACCGCCCCTTTTCAAATGCTGATCAGCGAAAATCCACCAAAATACAGTACTAATTATACCCAATAACCCTGTCAAAAGTATAATAAGTACACGAAAGAACCCCAAGAAATACTCTTCCCCCGCCAAACCGATGTAAAGAGAAGGAATTGCCCATGGAAAATAATCTCCATAGCCAATAGCCGCTATAATTTGCGAAAAAATTAACATAAGCACGATAAAAGCAAGTGGAGCCAAATACTCTCTGCCGAAGCTGGCAAAAAAAGCGCCCGGAGCACTTAAAACAATGGTTAAAATTGTCACAATCAATAAAAGGTTAATTCCCTCCATCACAGCTTTTGAAGACCATTGTGGAAGCCCGATGAGCCAGCCGAACAAAAAACCCAAAGTTATAATATAAAAAGCCAGGAGGAAAAAACATGGCTCAAATTATGTCATTATTAAACCTTCCAAAGATGCATCCTCCTCTATTAGTTAAATTTTACCACAAACAGCTATTATACTATTGAATAAACCCGGTTTAAGAGATTTTTATTTTCCCCGGTTGGATAAACTCCCTGAAATATATCAATTGTTATTTGATATGTGCAATAAGCAACTTTGAAAGCCTTCCTGCATATAGAGGATGCTGTATGACTTTTGAAACCATAAATGTTCAAAATAAAATACTTACAATTCTTTTTTAATCTGTTTCGACCCATAAAACATATAAGCGGAATGTGTTTTTTACCCGTCCTGATCAGTTTTATATTCTTCAAAGCTGTGCTTTATTTCATCGATTATATGATCCGTATAATAAATCGCCTTTTCACCGTGATTGACTAAGATGTACCCCCTGCCCCGACAATTCTCGTGAACCTCATATAATTCATGATCGTGCTGCCAAAACCAGACATACTTATTAGCCCGCTCTTTATTGATTATCTCAAAACCTGCCGGGTTTAAATAGAGAACGTCAATGTCCTGGTTGGCAAAACTGCGTTCAAGTAAAATATCTGAGACCCGGTTAATTCTTTGCGCCTCTTTGTCAATGTCAATTTCTGTTTGTGACTCTGCAAAAATCCACAATAAAATCTCTAAATCTTTGATATTCCCTTTCAAGTACTCCTCAAGACTCATCGTCGTGTCATAATAAAACGGCGAAGGCCAGCCTTCCTCTCCAGCCAGCGGCCATAAAAAGGAAAAAACGACTATTCTGGTCTGAAAAACCGGCTGTAAAAGCTCCTCAAGAACCAACTCCAGTTTTGAACTGAAAAAATCATTCATATAATTATCGCCAATAATTTTTTTCTTACTTTTTGCTGTCAATTGACTTTTGATCCCCCGGTTCCTTACCGGAGAAAATTCAACCTTGTATTTGACTCCGCGGGGCTTGTCCACCCAAAAAATATTTTCAATGATGAATTCCTCGCGATACTTTTCCCGTAAATATTGTTCAATAGCTGATCTGAACTTCCCTTTTTTTCTGTCCATCCAGTCCCGAATCCATTTCAAAACTACTCATCCTTTCATATATTCCGCCATTTAGATTAATAAAATTAAAAATTATCTTTCTATACGTAAAGGGATTATCATGTTGTTCATGCGCAAGAGGAATTTTTCAAAATCCATTGTTCCGGTTTTCTTCAGTCTTCTCACCTCGTTCTGCATCCATTCCCACTCTTCACGCAGCCTTGGGGAGAGCATGTCTTCTTTTTCGCGGATCTTTCTTAAAATATCAATATATTCCGCGATAAAAGATTCATAAGTATATGAGTCTGTTTCCTTATTTTTGTTGTCTGCCCCGGCGTTTGATGCACGATTAGAATTCTGCGGAACCTGTTTGAATTGGGACCCTTTTTGCTGAAGTTGGGAATTTTCCTTAAGTTTTGCACGCTTTTCCTTGCGCCTTTCCAGCCATTCCTTGTAAAGAATTTCTGATAATGCCTCTTCCAGCCGGTTAATTTGTTTATCCAAAAGAGGGAGACCAATCTCAACCTGCTTGATGATACACTCGGGGATGTCGACGCCTTTGTTGATATATTTAGACAGATCCGTCCGCTCATTTTTCCAAATCTTTATTAAGAGTTCATCCCGTTCAGTATTGATTTGCAAAATTCCTTTTTCGATATCACGAACGACATCAGCTGACAAACCTGTGTAATGCTCAATACAGGTGGAGCCCAAACCATATGTTTTTCCTTCTTTTTGATGACGCACTCTGAAGAGATATCTGATAGCTTTTCCGCATTCACACCGGTAAGGACGATTTCCTTCCCCGCCGTCAAGGATTTCAATCAATTCCCAATCATCAATGGCATCTCTTTTTTCCTGTTCAGACATGCCAGCTTCAAGAATAATTCCTTTTTTCCGTGCCAATGTTTCAAACCATTGATCCCTTCTTCTCCGATTGGTGAATTCCGTAATCCAATTTTGCTGTTCGGGTGTGAGGAGCTTCCAAATTGAATCCACCTGCTTTTGACTCATCGGCAAATGCATAAAAATCACTCCCGGCCGGACATATTCGCTGTCCTGAATTTTCCTAATATTTATATTACCAAACCTACATTTTACATTAAACAGCGGGTCAAAATTCCTGTCCCTCTGTCCCTTTTCTGTTTAACGGGCAAGTGGTATTATATTAAAGTTAGTATTGAATGACTTTGGACGGGCTTTGAAATTAGCATTCCATCATGAGGAGTAGGAGTATCGGAGTTATGATATTGGCGTTGTCTAATTCTGAGAGAAAAAAGCTGTTGATACCTGTGAAGAAAGCCATTTTAGATTATGGAATGATCGAAGACGGAGACCGGGTTGCGGTAGGTCTTTCAGGGGGAAAAGACAGCTCAACTTTATTGTATATTTTAACGATTTTAAAAGAAAAGCTTCCCATTCATTTTGAACTGGTCCCGATTTCATTATCATTGGGATTTGCGGACACGGATCTGACACCGTTACAAAAATTCACAGAATCACTCGGTCACAAACTCTATGTAAAAGAAACAAAGATCGGGCAAATCGTTTTTGATATCAGAAAGGAAAAAAACCCTTGCTCCCTTTGTGCAAACTTAAGAAGAGGGACTCTCATTGATTACGCAAAAGCATTGGGCTGCAATAAATTGGCTTATGGCCACCATTTAGATGACGGAATCGAGACCTTTTTTATGAATCTCTTCTACGGGGGCAAACTGGCTGTTTTTACACCTGTCACCTATTTAGACCGTTCAGACATAACCGTCATCCGGCCCATGCTCGCGGTTGAAGAAAAAACAATCATTCAATTTGTAAACACAAAAAACATTCCCGTCGTCCATAATCCTTGTCCTGCAAACAAACACACAAAACGGGAAGAAATAAAAAACCTTATAAACAAACTGAGCACCACATACCCTGACTTACGAAAAAAATTCCTGACCGGAGCCGTAAACATCAGCGAAAAAGACTTCTGGCGGATTCATTAAAGGGACTGGGGGACAGGCACGCCGTCCCATTTTTATACCGGTTATTTGAAACCGGTGCTGATCATGTGATTGGCAAAGGACCCGGCCCTCTTCCCCTTCTCTTTTCCTTAAAAAATCCCTATAAACAGTTTTGCAATAAAGTATCCAAGCAACCCGCAGCCCGGGAAGGTCAGAACCCAGGTAAGGACCATTTCACGAACAATCCCCAAATTGACATACTTAATGCTTCTGGAAGCCCCAACCCCCATGATGGCCGTCGTTTTTGTATGGGTCGTCGATACCGGTATTCCGCCGACCGTTGAAAGAAATAAGCACAAACCTCCGGCCAAATCTGCCGAAAATCCCTGATATTTCTCCAATTTAACCATATCCATGCCCACAGACTTAATAATCCGGTAGCCTCCCATGGATGTACCGAGTCCCATAATTACGGCGCATAGAACCATAAGCCATAACGGAACAATCACATCAGCCACCTGGTATTGCCCCTGGGCCAGAAACATTCCGAGCAGAAAAACACCGATAAATTTCTGCCCGTCCTGTGCCCCGTGCATAAAAGCCATACCCGCAGCTGCCAAAACTTGCGCCTTCCCAAAAACACGGTTTGCTTTCCGGCGGCTGAACCCCCGGCAGAAAAATTCTACAAGCTTTACCACTGCAAATCCCAGCAAAAATCCCAGAACTGTGGAAAGGACCAGACCATAGAGCACCTTTACCCATTCAGCGCCGTTGATTCCGGAGAATCCGCCTTGCAGAGCAATCGCAGCGCCGGAAATTCCGGCAATCAAGGCGTGGCTCTCACTGGTCGGAATTCCGAAATACCATGCTGCTGTTGCCCAAATAACAATAGCAATAAGCGCTGCACACAATGCGATTAGGGCATCATCCACATTCCCGCGAAAATCAACCATATGATATATGGTCTCTGCCACCTTTTGATTAAACATCGTCATAACGATGACTCCGATCAAATTGAATGAGGCAGCCATAACAATTGCCGGCCGTGTCCTCATAGCACGCGTGGATATACAGGTAGCTATGGCATTGGGCGCATCCGTCCAACCATTGACAAGTATGACGCCCAGCGTCAATAACGTTGTAATAATCAATGCCGGAAAAGCACTCAATTGAGACAGAAAGTCGGACAACATTATTTCCATAGAGCAATACTCCCAATCACACAAAAATTGGATAATGCCAATTGAAACTGATGCATCGTCGTCAGCTGCCTTTAATATTACTTAAAAACATTGTAAATCCTTCCAATTAAATTATATCATCATAATAATATTAACGGGCAAAAAACCGCCGTACATTGTTAACTTCTTTAGGTAAACACGGTTCATCCACGAACTGCATGAGACAGCCGGACCGGACTTCCCTGCCTATTTCTCAGTACTCCTTCATATTGAAGAAGTAAATCATTGAAAATAACATCCCATGACTGAGTCAACGCATACGCCCGTGCTTCCCGGCCCATGGCTTTTAATACACCGGGATGCTCAATCAAGGCACTGATGCAGTTAACAAACTGTTCAACATTTCCTTTCTCACAAAGATATCCCGTTCTGCCGGGCCGGATAATTTCCTGAACTCCCCCGGCTTTGGCTCCAATGACTGCCGTGCCGCTCGCATGAGCCTCTAATACAACATTTCCAAACGTTTCCGTGCCGGAAGGAAAAACAAAAAGATCAGAAGTGGCATACACTTCCGCCAATTCCCGTCCGCTTAAATAGCCGGTAAGAGTCATGTTGTCAGGCTTACTTTGATTTATTTCCTTAAAAAGCGGGCCGTCGCCAACAATTAGCCAATGAACTTTTTTCTTAACTTCCGGATTCAACGAATGGGCAATTCTTAAAAGGATATCAAGATCCTTTTCAGGCGCCAGCCGGCCTGCAAAACTTAATAAATAAGGAGCATCTATTTTGTATTTTTCCCGGATGCGGTCCGTATAAAATTGTGGGCTGAATTGAGCACAATCCACTCCCCTGCTCCAAATATGGATATTTGCATATCCGCGCTGAAGAAGTTCCATTTTTGTATGGTTTGAAGGAACAAATATCTTGTGAAAAGATTTATAAAACCATTTCATGTACCGGGATAACCAACCGGAAAGAAATTCTAAACGATAGTATTGAAGATATTGATCGAAGTTCGTGTGGTAGGAACTAACAAGGGGGATATTCAACTTTTTGCCGTAATACAGACCGGATAATCCCATATTAAAAGGGGTGGCAACATGAATAAGATCTGGTTGAAATTCCTCTAACTCTTTCTTGATTTTAAATAAATTCGGAAAAGCCATCCGGCATTCAGGGTACAGAAAAAAAGGAAGACTGGTAAAACGTAATACTTGTTTGGAAAAGCGTTCTTTATACAGGTTTTCACCAGCTGCTGCTGGAACAAATAGCCGGTAATTAATCTGATTCCGCTCTAAATATTCTACAAACCTCTGAAACGTCCGGGCAACACCATTCACTTGAGGACTAAAAGTATCCGTGAAAATAGCAACTTTCACCATCACCATCTCCCCATTTTTGCGGACAAAAAACTTGCTCCTTGACAAGGTTCTCTGTCCCTTAAATCAGCCAAACCGCGAATACACCAAATAAAATGCCAATGAACGCACCTGCAAGTACGTCTGAAGGGTAATGAAGTCCTAAGAAAATACGTGACAGCCCCACAAGTGCTGCAACAGGAAGTAACACAACAGCGAGAGAAGGTGCATGAATGACATATGGAACCACGAGGGAGAAGACTGCGGTTGTATGTCCGGACGGAAAGGAATGATCCTTTAATGGATTCGGTAAAACTTTTGCTTCTGCCAAAGATATATACGGGCGGTTCCGGGGGTAAATTTTCTTAAAAAATGCCACTAACAAATGACTCCCCGCCAATGCCGCAGCACTTTGAAATCCCCACAACCTTACCGGCATTTCAGCCAATAAAATAACAAGCGCTGATACACTTATCGTGATCACTGCCCCGCCGAGATGAGTAATATTGCGAAAAAAAATATTCAGCGTTCTTCGTTCAAAATGACTGTTCAAAAAATAAAACAGATCACATTCCTTTTCATACAAACTGTTAATCCATCTCATTACCAATTTTTCTCCTCCCCTTATCTTCACTTTTATTCTAAACAATCAACATGATGCACACATTAACTCAAAGTAAAACTTTTTTAATTATCGTAAATACGGATGAAGTTTACTATCCGTTTTTTGAAAGGAACTGCGGGGTTCACCGGCCCGCTTTTTGAGAGGGACTGCGGGACAGGCTCACTGACCCGTTTTCTGAAAGGTCCGAACAAAAGCAGCTTGGCTATTTTTTACTTTAGTTGTGCCTTACTTTGCTTTGCAACAATACACCGAAGCACCCCGGCACGCAAACCCAAACAGTAAATTGCCCGTAAAAAAATGCAGGAAAGATTTATTTCCTGCACT
The DNA here is from genome assembly GCA_025451895.1 of Robertmurraya sp. Taxonomy (GTDB): domain Bacteria; phylum Bacillota; class Bacilli; order Bacillales; family Cytobacillaceae; genus CALKIU01. The sequence continues at coordinate 3,313 of JANWJP010000078.1, read as the reverse complement.
TTAGCCCTTAAAATCACCATACCTGTTGTATCTCCTGGATTTTATACAAACACAAACCACATATAATATGTATCAGCTCCTGTAAACCATGAGAGACTGGTAAATCTATCCGTTAACCACTTGTTTTAAGGATCTCTTCTTGACTTTCCCCATTCAACCACTTTAAAACCTCATCAAATACAAATCGCAACCGGCGAAAATTTTATTCATCCCTAAAAATCTAATCATTTCTCTTTTTCCTGATTCCATAAAGAAACAGCAACGGAACCAATCCGCAAATAAAAATGATTCCGCCTATCACTACTCCGTTCATTACTTTAAAACCTTCGCTGAGTGCAGTAAAAATGCCAAAAGCCAGACATATGAGTGTTAAAACAATCACTGAGAACAATAAACTTCTTTCAGGCGATTTTTTACTGCTTTCATAATCAACACGAATGTTCATTGATAAAAATGCCAAAACAATTGTTGTAACAATAAATAAAAACCATAGCGGGTTTTTTATCATTCCTTCCATTCCCTTGGTAACATAATCGTATCCCAAGATCCCCAAGATTCCCAACGTCTGAACAACATAAGCAACGCGAATATTTTGCAAATTTTTTAAAATCAGCCGTTCATCTTTGATTCTTTGTATTTTCATCCCTTGCAATCCCCTTTTCAACCCAAAAAATTTCATCCAATGTCTTATTCAGCGTATAACAAATATTTAGACATAATTTTAATGACGGATTATATTTCCCCTTTTCAATTAAACTGATTGTTTGCCGTGTCACACCAACTTTGTCAGCTAATTCCTGTTGAGTAAGGTTCATCTCAACACGGGCAATTTTCAATCTATTGTCCACAAATCAAAACACCTCCCATCGATGTAATATATATATTACATTATACAATATACATTACATCTTGCAATATATATATTACATTTAAAAGGATAGAGGACTATACTTATAGTTCTGCTAAATAATGATTGAAATTAAGCTGCAAACTGCACCTACATGTCTACTTTTTAAATTCGATAAGAAATAATTCAGATGATTTTTTTCACTTTAGTTTTTTAAATACGAAAAAATAAAAAACTCATCCTGTCTTTACGGATATCTTTTTATCATTGCGAATTTCAACACAGTGGTGCCAGCCTTCCAAATCTGTTACGTGTCATTTTGTTTTTTGTATTCTTAAGTCTCTCTGCCAAACAATAAATTTTGCGGTTCAAATCTTCATCAAAATATTTCGTCTTCATCCCTCAAAACAAGACACTTCAACCTATCACCGCTATTTAATCTCATTGACTCAATTATGAGAACAAACTTGCTATTAAGTTTATTTTTGTTTTTTCACAATTAATTCTCACAAAATGCTAAAATACTTTTTATCTCATCATATAAGGAGCAGAGATATGCAACAAAAAGTTTCATTTTCTACTTATGCTGTTGTTGGAACTATGCTTTTTGGAATGTTTTTTGGCGCGGGTAACTTAATTTTCCCAATCCATATGGGGCAACTTGCCGGAACAAACTTTTGGCCGGCATTAATTGGGTTCCTCATTACCGCCATCGGGCTGCCCTTTTTAGGGATTTTTGCATTCGGTTTGTCCGGCAGCAGCGGATTACGCGAATTGGCCGGCCGTGTTCACCCGGTTTTTGGAGTCATTTTTTCCGTGGCTTTATACCTGACGATCGGTCCATTCTTTGCCATCCCGCGGACCGCAACAGTACCTTTCGTAATCGGTTTTGAACCTCATATCAATGCGGCCCACACCAGCATATATTTAGGGATTTTCAGCTTTATATTCTTTGCAATTGTCTTCTATTTTTCTTTAAATCCGGCAAAAATTGTTGACATTATTGGAAAGTATTTAACCCCTGCTTTCCTCTTGTTTTTATTCATCTTAATTGCCATTGCCATTTTCAAACCGATGGGCACTTTCACGAATCCTTCAGGAGATTATACTGATTTAGCCTTTATCACCGGTTTTAAAGAAGGATACAACACCATGGATGCTCTGGCATCACTGGCCTTCGGAATTGTAGTCATTCAAGCCATCAAAGGTTTTGGGATTACGAATAAAAAAGATATTGCCAAAGCCACGATGAAATCAGGCGTTTTTGCCATGCTGCTTATGGTGGTTATATACGGGCTGATTACGTATATGGGAGCATCAAGCGTTCAGGCTGTCGGGACTCAAGAAAACGGCGGTTTAATCTTCGCTGCTGTTGCACAACATTATTTCGGTTCATTCGGTAATATTTTGCTGGCCATCATTATCGTTCTTGCCTGTTTGAAAACAAGCATTGGACTGATTATCTCTTGCAGCGAGTTTTTCAATCAACTCTATCCAAAAATAAGCTACCGCAGTTTTGTAATTATTTTTTGCCTTGTCTCCTTTACTGTTGCCAATTTCGGCCTGACGAATATTATTAAGTTTGCCATTCCGGTTCTGATGCTGCTGTATCCGCTGGCAATCGTTCTTATTTTATTAGCAATCTTTTCATCACTGCTTAAAAACAAACGGTCTGTCTACACAGCAGCGATGCTGTTCACTTTTGCCATCAGTTTCTTTGACTGCTACAATGCGTTGGTTGACAGTCTGCCAGGTTCTTCCTTTGCGATATTCGATTCCATTTTGGCATTTTACTCGGAATATTTGCCTCTTTATGATATCGGACTCGGCTGGATACTTCCGGCACTCGCCGGGATCGTCATTGGCTTGATCATGAAATCGGAAAAAGTGCCAAGTCCTTCCTGCCAGCAGCGTTAATAAAAGAAACAATGGACCCTTCCAATCTGTTGAAAGATGAACAATCTCCATTTTTGCATGTTATTAAAATGAAGCTTTATTCAAATTTGCGGATGCTTTTTAAACGATTAGATTAAAGGAGGACAGGATGATTGCCTGTCCTCCTTCCATTTGCCCCAAAAAACCCGCCCCTCTTGCTTATTCCCTTTCAAATGAATATTGAAACTATCCGGCCATTATGGACAAGGCAGACTTTCCTGACTGTTGGACTTCTCCCATATTTTTGTCGTTTGGACATCATTTTCGGGACAGCGCATCAACAATCTTCTTTACAAATTACACAAAGATAAAAGGATTTGTTGATAATTTCCAAACATTAATATAATATGTTTATATAATCACACACATTTCTTCCTTTTGTTTGTATCAATTAAGACAGGAAGTGTATTTCAATGGAATCATCAAAAATTTTTTGGGATGCTTCTTTAGAAGAGTTGAAAAAAGGATACATTCAAGAAGATGATTCTTTTACTTGTCTGCTGTGCGGGGAAAAAATTGAAAAAGGAATCA
>JANWJP010000077.1 GCA_025451895.1 Robertmurraya sp. | reverse complement strand
TTTTTCAAGGCCATCTTGTTCACTAGAACCATTTCATAAAGATATTTCACCGTTTTTCGAAGCTGCTTTGTCCCCTTAAAACGTTCATAAGGACATTTTAAACATTTTTCGTCCTCACTTTGTCCGCTAGGACCTTCATAAAAGCATTTTCACCTGTTTATACGACCAGGTTGTCCCCTAAAGCGTACACATATAGACAAAACAACCAAAAAGATGCAATTTTTGTCCCCATAAACTCCTTAATAATCGAAAGCACCCCTATCCCGCCCGCTGTATAATACACCCTAATAAAGTTTCATACTTTCAAAAAACCTAATTCAAACGTTCCCCTAATAAAAATTTTATTGAAAATCAATAAATTTTTGTTGAATTTCAATCCCTTTCTGATATGATTTTATTGAAAGGAGATGGAGAAAATGAAACAGCTTGAATTGGCAAAATGGATAAAAGCGATTATTATCATAAGTGCAATCATTGGTTTGATCATTTGTTTTATCATTGTCCCTGTATTAGGCAAAGATTTATTGACTATATATCCGGAATTCGATTATATGTTTATTCCTTCTTTAATATTTATTTGGATCACAGCAATTCCGTTTTACATTGCACTTTGGCTGTCATGGTCCATTGCCGGTGAAATTTCGAAAGACCGTTCCTTTTCCAAAAAGAATGCGGACAGCCTGAAAAAAATCAGTTACCTGGCAGTTAGTGAATCGATGCTCTATTTTTTGGCAATCGTTGCACTTTTAATATTGAAGCTGCTTCATCCCGGCATTTTGATTATCGCCCTTTTCATCATTTTTATCGGAATTGCTCTGGCGGTGACAACAGCTGCCCTCTCCCGTCTTGTTGAAAAGGCCAGATTAATCGAAGAAGAAAATGAATTAACGATTTGAGGTGGGACGCTTGGCTATTAAAGTACATCTGGACGTTATGTTGGCAAAAAGAAAAATGTCCGTAACCGAACTGTCTGAAAAAGTTGGAATAACCATGGCCAATCTTTCCATTCTGAAAAATAACAAAGCTAAAGCGATCCGCTTTTCCACTCTCGATAAAATTTGTGAAGTCTTGGAATGCCAACCGGGGGATATTTTGGAATATGTTGAAGAGGAAGAGTAGGACAATTTAAAAGGAGTGCGGAAAAGTGGTCTTATGGTTATTTCTTTTGCTGTTTTTTATGTTTGTTCCCCTGTACAGTCTCATTCGGCTTGTAAAAAGCCTGGCATCGAAGGTCCGCGGGCAAACAATCCAATCAAAATTCTTTGATGTGTTGACTGCGAATATTATCTATTGTCTGATATTAACGGGATTTTATCTGAACAAAGTTATGGGGAAGGAAGCCGGAGAACCTTTATACATTTATGAAATGACAGGAGCCGGAATCGATGGCTATGCTTCATTAGCAAATGAACATATTGTTTCTGTGATTGTCTTATTAACGTTGGGACTGATTGGTTTTTGGCTTCTGACTTTGAATTACGGCAGCCTTCCGCCTCTGATACATGTAATAGCGAGTATCGCCGCTATACTGAATTTAGTATTTGCTTTTACATATCTCACTCATACCGGCTTTGTTCATAAAGGAGAGAAAATTTCTGTCCTGCTCCTGCAATTCAGTTTTGTATCCATGATCCTGCTGTATTCCGCCAGGCTTAAAAATTCTTTGGATCAATTTATTGCGGGTCTCGACGGACAGAAGCCGGATTATGAAAACAGGCTCCTGTTATTTTTTTATAAATTGTCGGTTCGTTACCGGAAAATTCCAAGATTATGGGCGATTGTCCTGTTTCCGGCGGCCGTTATGATTCAACTCATCCTTGTGTTATTCGGTCAACGCCCCGATAGCTTTATCCGTGTATTCTTGGAGACAAGCTCTTTTAATTATTCGATTATTCCCGCTCCGAAGCCTGAGATGCTTCCGGGCGACGGACATTATTTGTGCACAGTTGCCGCCAAAGGGCATAAGAAATTAGTCAAACCGATCCGGGCAGGAATCAGGCACAACGAAAGAATTATCGTCAACAGACAGCTTCTCATCACAAATGCATTTGAGAACATTCTTGAACAATATTTGCCCTCCTTTCATAAAACAGTGCGGAGATTTTATGACAGATACGGCTATCCAATCAGCATACATATCCGCACTAAATGGTCTGCCGACATCATTTACCTCATGATGAAGCCATTAGAATGGTTCTTTCTGTTTGTTTTGTACACGGTTGACCGCAAGCCGGAAAATAGAATTTCCATCCAATATAGCGAACTAAGACAACGGCAGGAAATTTACCAGATTTAACAAAGAGTTTTGCAATCTATTAAAACAAATCAAAAAAATTACTGCGGGCGCTTGTAAAATCTTCTGCCGTTTTAGAGGCTGTCTAAAGAATAAACGTTTAAAAAAGCTTTCAGTATCCTCATTGTGTGTCCGGGTTCGACACACAATAACTGCCAATGGTGCCACTTCCAAAATTTAAAACACATTTTTAAATCAATTTACGGTTCTTTTTAAGGAGGCCCGCCCTGGTAAAAACAGATACTTTGAATATGCATTTTATAATTGACGGAAAAATTTCCATCATACCTACAAGAATGTCTTACAGTCAAGCAAACGAAGAAGAATTTCAAAACATTCGCTTTGAAGTACAAATCAATAATTCTCCATTTCAATCCCAGTCATCCGGTTCGGTCGAATATGCACTCAAGCATCTTCAGACAGAACTTCCTGACAATATCAAAATTGCTTGTTGTCAATCTTGCCGGCATGGTAACTTCAATCCATACGGGGATTCAGACAATGAGATTTTCTGCTTTAAAGATAAGATTTTTCGCAATCGCGATGATGTCGTTGAAATATACTCCAAACAGGACAGCTCTATTGATAAAAGGCGAAGAAAACTGCACGATTTTTGTAAAAGCTATCAGCCTGTTTCAAGAAATGTAAAATACACCTACAATGATTGGGATATAGAATGACAAGAATCAGGGAGCCATTTCGGTATCTCTGATTTTTTTATGACTGCTTGTACTAAAATTTTTCTCCTCTCCCGTTTTATTAAAATGAGGTTCCTTCTGCGCTGCACTCTCCCAAATAAATTTACAAACCCTCACCTCAAACAATTTATTGAAAAAAGATATTGAAATTTATATCGCCGGACGATATACTATATCTAAAGACGATATATCATTCGTCGATATATGAGGTGATTTAATTGACAGGAAATATTGACAAAGCCCCTTTAACAGAAAGTGTTTATTATATCCTGCTCTCCCTGTACAAACCGATGCACGGTTACGGCATCATGCAGCATATTAAAAAATTAAGCAATGAGCGGGTTTCCATGGGACCGGGAACTTTATACGGGGCCATAAACACACTGCTGGAAAAAGGATGGATTGAACCGGTGCCAACAGAAGAAGACTCCCGCAAAAAAGAATATGTCATTACTGAGTTGGGAAAAAAAGCAGTAAACATTGAAATGAAGCGGTTGGAGGAGCTTTTGGAAAACGGAAAATTAATTACAGGGGGGACAAAAAAATGAGCCTTACTGTCTGGAAACTTATTACGGATTTTGAAAAAGAAGAAAAATTTCTCAATGAAATGATGGCCAATGGATACGCGTTTACAAAATATTCATGGGGAAAGTATACATTTGAAAAGGCGCCAAAAGGAGAATATATTTACCGTTTGGAATTACTTGAACACCTTCCTGAACATGAAGAAAGCCAAAAATATATCCGTTTTATGGAGGAAACCGGTGCCGAACTCGTTGACACCTTTCACCGCTGGGCTTATTTTCGCAAAAAAGCGGCTGACGGTGAATTTAAAATATATTCTGATTTGGATTCAATCATTAAACATTACATGAGAATACGAATGACATTCTTTTTAGTAGCGATATTTGTTCTCCTTGCCGGTATACTTAACATGGTTATTGGAATAGTCTCCTCACCGCCCAATATTTATTTTGCAGTTTCTTCATTTATTCTCGCTGCTGCCCTGTTTGTTGTTGGAGTGATTCCTACCGGCAAAAGAATCAACATTTTACAAAAAGAACGGGCATTAAGAGAATGACACTAACTGAGCATTTCCGGCAAACACCCAAAATTAGAAAGATAGTATGTCCCTTCAATTGTCCTCATATATGTAAATGAGGACAATTTCTAATGGGGGGGACAGATAAGAGTGCAATTTTACTACGGCCGGCAAATGCCGCTGCGAATTTTAGACGAATGTGAATTTTGGAAACTGCAGGAGGAAGAGCATACAGTTGTCATTAGAGAAGCGCTTGAAAATCTTGAGGAAGAATTTATCAAATCCCTGGAGGCTTGGGAACAGGCCCTGTCAAAAACCCACGATACAGTCATCAGCTACATAGAGTCTGTCAACCGCAGCCAGTATGTGTACGGGGAACTCTATAATCAGGTCATTCAACTCGTCAGGCACTGTCTGGACGAAAGCAATCGATTTATTGAACTTTGCCGGCAAATTAAAAATAACAGCCGGGCCGCAAAAAATAATCCGTTTGCGAAAACATTGCTTGCTCACATTATCAGGGAATCTGAATACTTCACCGGAATTTCCCGGGTGATTTTATACAACCGGTCATAAAAAGAACTCACATAATATTCAAACCCAGCAGAAAACCCTTCTGTCAGTCAGGAGCACAACAGGAAGCAATTGGCGAAAGGCCGATTGCTTTTTCGGATCCCTGCCGCCAGTAATCCGTTTCACTTCACCGCTTTCTAAATAACTCAAACAGTATAAACAAATATGATTGGGCACCATCTCCCCATTCTGAACCTTCCCGCCATCACTGCTTATATTCCATAATTTGCTGCCGAATCCTTTCCAATTCTTCAAAGGGGAGAGTATCGAGCGCATGTTTAATTTCTTCGGCAATTTCTTTTCTGTTATGTTCGCGCCAGTTTTGCCAAAATTCACGGAGCCCTTCTGTATGGTCGAAGAGATACTCGATGTCGAGTTCCTCCAAATCATCGTTTGTTAAATATTCGAGGACCGCACCCAGCATCCTTTTCAGTTGATTGATTTCATCTGCGGCAGTCTCCGTGGACGCTGAAAGTTCCGTGTTTGCAACAGCCTCCCCGGAGACCCCGGCTTCATTTTCCGCAAATATGTATTCGACATTGTCTTTTTTATGCTCAGATTTTTTTGCCATCCTTCAGTTCCCCTTGTTTTTAAAATGTTTTTTCCCGGGCGGTACACCTTGCCTGTTATTTGAAAAAAGAATTTCGCTGCCAAGAAGTTCCTTTGGGCTGAAGACCGTTTCGTCAGGTACCACTTCCGTATCCGGAGCCTTTTTCCGGCGGTGGTTCATCCAGATTGCTTTCCAGCCTGCTCTTTTTGCACCGACAATATCATTTTCATAAGAATCACCGATAAACACCGTTCTGTTCCTGTCAAGTCCCATCTTCCCGGCTACATAGAGAAAAGCCTGTTCATCCGGCTTTGAAAATCCAATCCCTTCCGAAACAAAGATGTTCTCCTCCGGAATCCATCTTGTAAGACCGAGCCGGTTGACTTTTTTCCATTGGTGCTCAAAAGGACCGTTGGACAGCACCCCAAGGCAAATCCCTTTCTCCTGAAGCTTTTCAAACACATGAATCATTTCCGGAAAAAGATAGATTTTTTCCTGCTCCTCCTCATAATACTCTTGAAAAATAAGTGCCTCATCACGACTGATAGTTAATCCAAAATCTGCACACGCTTTTGTAATCCGGTAAATATTATGTTCCAGGAAGGTGATTTCACCAGCTTCGAGCCGGACAAACGACTTTTCACTGTGTCTGCGGCTGGCTGCATACAGATCTTCAATCGGTATATTCCCGGCCGCGGAAGGAAAACTCAAATGAAATGCTCTTCTAAAAGGGTCAAGCGGCTCGTACAACGTATCATCCATATCAAAAACAGCTGCATTGATCATGACATTCCCTCACATTCTTAAAATCGCATATCGTCTGTGTATGATTTATTTTTAAAGCCCCGGCTGCCCGGTCACCTGCCGCCCAAACGGCAATATTTTTCCGCTTCGTTTGTTCAATTCTCCTCCTCATTATGTTCCTTCCGCTGCACCTTCACCTTAACAATTCTTCGTTCATTCACTTCTTCGACAGTAAAAACAAATCCTTTATACTCTACAACAGGGTGTGTTCCGGGAGTTGGAATAAAACCGAGACGGCCGATGATAAAACCGCTCAATGTATCGTACTCTTGCTCGGGAAAATCTATTTTCAACAAATGTTCCGCGTCAAACAAATTAAGGGTGCCGGCCAAATAGTAGCTGTCCTCCCCCAGGCTTTCAATTTCCCTGGCTTCCCATTCCGGTTCATCATATTCGTCAAAAATATTGCCGACGATTTCCTCAACTAAATCTTCAATCGTTACAATTCCGTCTGTTCCCCCGTATTCATCAATAGCAATAGCCATCTGAACCTTATTTTTTTGCATCTCTTTAAAAAGATGATCAATTCTCGTTGACTCCAGCACAAAATACGGAGCCCGCAAGTGGTCGCGGATATGAAAAGACTCCTCATCACAATCCTCAAGGAGCGGAACCAAATCCTTTACATGAAAAATCCCGACGATTCGGTCAATATTATCCTCATAAACGGGAAATCGTGTATACCTTTCCTGTTTGACCAGCCGGACAACTTCCTTCATTGTATATTCCACTGGAATTGCCGCAATATTTGTCCGGTGGGTCATAATATCGGAAACGGTTTTATTATCAAACTCAAAAATTCTTGAGATCATTTCGCTTTCCGCTTCCTGAATTGTCCCCTTTTCTTTTCCTGCATCCACCATCATGAGAATTTCTTCCTCTGTCACCCGTTCATCTTCAGCCCCCGGCTTTACGCCCAATGAACGGGTAATAACATTCGTGGATAAGGTCAGAAACTTAACAAAGGGATATGTAATTTTTGAAAGGATTGTCAAAGGTTTTACTGCCAAAAAAGAGACAGTTTCAGCCTTTTGCAGAGCAAGCCTCTTCGGAACAAGTTCGCCAAGAACCAATGTAAAATAGGATAACAACAAGGTAATGATAATCGTCGAAATCGTTTCTAATGTCCCTATTGCCAAGGGCACCCCGAGTCCTTTCAAAAAAGCGGCCATCCTTCCGGCAAAACTCCCGGCCGCAAAAGCACTTGCCAAAAATCCGGCCAGGGTTATCCCGATTTGAATGGTTGCCAAAAAACGGCTTGGCTCGCCAATCAGCGATTGGACCAGCTTTGCTTTCTTGTGTCCCTCTTCAGCCATGACCTTTATCTTATAATCATTTAGTGAAACTAACGCGATTTCTGAAGCGGCAAAAAAACCGTTGATAAGAATCAAAATAAATAAAACAATAATCTCCATTCCCAATATAATCACCCCGGCCTGGTAAACAAAAATCAATGTCCGCTCCTTCGGAAACATTAAACCTTCTGTCTTATTATCATGAATCAAGACAAAAAATATCATTCAAGATGAAAGAGCCAAAAAACTATTTTTACCACCGGGAAAATTCAAAATCCGTTGTTTTCCGCCCGTCACGGATAAAAAATTCCGGCACTTTTATTTGTATCAAAACCGGGCCCCGGCCGGAAGTGCTGTTAACAAAAAAATCCCGTTCCTTATTAATCGGAACAGGATTTTTTCAGCAAATGCGAACGGGCCCTTGGAAAATCAAAACCCTTCATTATAAGTTTTTAACGATATCCTTCACTTCTCTGCCATCCAATATTCTCTCATTTTTTAATTCAGTAACAACGATAAGGCGTTGTTTATTGGAGTATTGCGGATGGCAGGTTACCAATGTGACTAACGCTTTGTCTTTTACAGGCTTTACAACATCCATATTTGTCGGTTTGACTATTTTCTTATCAATAACTTCAAATGTCAATACACGCTTTTGCACCTTGAGAATAACCTCGTCTCCGTTTTTCAGTTCATCCAGTCTGTTGAAAAACTTCCCGTAAGTATAGGAACGGTGGCCGGCAATGACAAAGTTTTCACCTTTGCTTCCGACCTTGCTGACTGAACTGCTTCCGGGCAGATGTCCGACTGCATATTTAATATTCTCCGGATCGGTGCCTTCCACTAAAACAGTGGATAAGTCAAGTTTTGGAATTTCAAGAATTCCTATCGTCTCTCCTTTTTTAATCTCTTTTTCTTCACCATTTTCCACATCACCATCTTCAACTTCAAACGATAATGAGGCATACTGGTCACGAAGTTTCTTTTGCTCAAGATAAACCTTTGCTTGCGTATAACCGACAAAGATTAACAAAGCAGCGCCGATAAGAATCATAATGTTACTAATAACCTTTTTCATAATAGTCATTCTCCCTTTAATGTCAGGATTTGTGTAAAGCATGACAAATACGGATGTTCGATCCATTTGGAATCCTCTGATTAACATTATTCAGAAAAGAATAAAATAAGCCGGTATAATGCTGTCATGCAACAAACCCTTATGTATCAAGATGAGTCATATCTATATCAAAGATAGAGCGTTCCGGAACTAAACATCACATCTAAAGATTACTGCCCGGCAGCTGACAATAAAAAGCTGCATGCAAAAGGCAACCAAAAACGACTGACTAATCACATTATACTAAAAAAATAATAATTTTGAAAAAAAAGAGGGTAAAAAACCCTCTTCTTTTTCAATTTAAATTAGATATGACGAAAACAATTAGGCACGTTTGAAGTTAAGTTTTCTAACTACAAATCCTGCTGCCATTAAGAATAGAGAAGCAATAACCAACAATGTAGAGTCCATAGCAGAACCAGTTACAGGAAGTTCGTCATCTCCACCGCCGTTGCCAGGATCGTCATTGTTGCCCGGATCGTCGTTGTTTCCAGGATCGTCGTTGTTGCCCGGATCATCGTCGCCGGGATCTTCGTTGTCATCGCCATTTCCAGGATTCTTGTTTTCGAATTCTTCAACGCTTCCTACAGGAATAGAAACTTTTCCAGTAATCGGGTTGTTTAACTCGATAAGAGCTAAAGAATCACGGCTGGCTTTGTATTCGTCAGTTTCAACAACTTCAGTTTCAACAAGACCAACATGAGCATCGCCAACGATGGAGCCTTCGATGTCAACTTGAGCTAAGCCGCTGTAGTCGTAAGTATAGTCGTCAGTCTTAATGCTGGTTTTCTCAGCAACTCCAACATGAGTATTGCCAAGAAGCATAGAGTCAGTAATATCAGCTTGTACAATTCCGCCAGTTGAGATAGTTCCTTCTGTAGTCTCAACATCTTTTTGGCTGACTACATCAACTTGAACTTTGCCAAGAAGTGGCTCTAACAGACTACCGCCAAGTCCGATGCTAAGAAGTGAGCTCTTTTTGTAAGTCTTAACAGTTTCATCGAATGCTTCAGGTTCTACAGTTTTCACAGGCGGTTCTGAAGGAATAACAGAAGCGTCTGCTGCAGTTCCAAAAGCTGAAATCCCGAAAGCAAAAGTTGCAGCAATTGCCAAGGATTTCAATGACTTAACAACTACTTTTTTCTTCATCTTTAATTCTCCTTCTTCTTTTCTATTTTTTTATTTTTTTATGATAAGAAGAAGTTTTCAACGGGAGTAAGCCTGCAACATCCCCCGGCTTTCCGAAGTTCATGAACGGCGAAAGAATACCGGGTAAACAGTACCTCCGTCCGGTCTATGTCCTTCAAGAAAACAGGCGGCTGTACAGCTCCCGCTAACGCTGGAAGAACCGGAAGATCCGCAACTGAATCCGGTTTGGAAATAACTGTCCAAAATGCCTGCCCTGCAAGGCCAAGATCTCACTTTGGCGGTAATAAGAGTTCTTAAAGACCTTGCGGCAATTCATTCAGGACTTTGCTATCCCTTGCCGTAATCAGTTGTTGGGTCAAACCGAATAGTAAATCTTTAAAATCAAAGATTCAACCAGGTTAGCTTGTCCTTCTTCTGTATCTGACAAACTTTAAATTGCCGGACTATCAATAAATCTTCCCTCTTTTTCTTTTTGCTTTGAAAATCCCTGCAATCCAGAGATGAAAAAATGAACAAAGCATTTTGAAAAATAATCCGGCAGCTGTCTTGCCTGATTCAGTCAGAAACTTATTGCAGTTAACCCCCCGGAAAAATCTTTACGGTTCCTCTGCAGTTCTGTTATGAAGAGACACGATACCTGCATTGTTCATTCCCATAATCCTTTGAAAATATCAGTCTATGCTCTTAAAAATAAAAACGTGCGCGATGTATGTACATCACTAAATCTCTTTTTCTCTCTCTTACTATTGGTTTCATGCCCCGGCACAGATTGGTGAAACAAACGCTTAAAAATATCCACTAACCTTTACAGTAAAACAACAAATCTAATCCTAGATTTTACCTGCATATCAAATTTTGTCAAACTGTTTTGGTAATTCAAACAATTTTTCGTGGATGGATCGGTTCATTTCCCTTTGTGCACAGCCGCTTCTGCTTCAGGAACGATGCGTTGAATAATTAAAAAACCGGCATTTCTCTTCAGCAAACGTCGGACTGTTCACAAAATTTATCCGCTCGCGTCACAGGCGTTTTCATTAAAATCCGGTTGAGAGCAGACAAATGAACCTGATTCTCACCAGCTTCACCTCCTTAAACGCGGAGCATTATCCAATCTCAATTGTTACAAATCTTAATTATTAAATCAATAATTGTTTAAAAAATGGGAAGACATTACTATTTTCACACATTTTTAACAATTGTCTCGGAAGTTTTTCTTTATTTCTAGTTATAAAAACTCATTTTTTGTTCAAAGTTTCCAGTAGACGAAGTTTTTTTAATAATTTACTACTAATTTTTTGGGACAAAAAATTGCGCGTAATTTTTTTCTTCATAGAATTTTACTTATTTGCATTAAATGAAAACCTTTAGCCGATTTTTTCAGAAAGTTGTTGTCAATAAAAACACCGGCGCATAAACCAGAATTTTTTTCCTGTTTAAAATTTTCACTTAACTATACAACTATACCATAAAATACGGATTCTGCCCAAGGGAGTGCGGGTGCGGATATGACATTTCATTTTTGGATCTTTATTACTATCATTTTTTAAGAAATAAGTAATTTTTTACTTCTAAAGAACCAGTACTTGTTTGCCGGATTTTTTCTGAAAATATATTTGCGGAATCATTCGCTTATCCGGCCAATTTTGCAACAAAAACAACCTTAGAGAATTTTGGCTCCAAGGTTGTTCTCCCTTTTCTATTTATTTAATAATTGACTTTTGTTCGTTTATGCGTTTTTTCGAACTCAGCCGGATTTGGATCAAAATATTTTTCGGTATAGCTTGCCACAAAACTGCCGTTTTGGATGTAACCGGCTCCCCAGGTCGGGTCCATCGTCATCCAGCGGCCGTCAATCTTTGCTTCCACCCAGGCATGCCTTTCCGCAGAGGCAATACCAAATGCATTTTCGCCGGCTCTTCCTTCCACAAATCTGGCTTCAATTCCTGATGCTCTAAGCAATGCAATCGTCAAATAAGCATAATCCTGACACACACCGGATTTTTTCTCCAATGTTTTTAAGGCACTGTCATCCCAGGCAAATTCGTTGTTTTTCATTTTTGCGACATCATAAGAAATATTCTTGGCGACATACTCATAAATCGCCTTAGCTTTTTCTAAATCGGTGCTTAAATCTTTTGTTAAGCTGTTTGCCAGATTCATAATTTGCGGATCGTCCGACTGGACACCCCGGGAAGGAAGGATGTCCCGTTTGTCCGCTTCAACGGATGAATGAACTTTAAATTTTGCAACACTAAAGAATCGGAAATAGTCCCTGTTTCCCTCTTTAATCTCCGGCACACTGACGATTACCTCATATTCCCCCGGCCCAAACCGCAAATAGGTGGACGAATCAAAAGAATAGTTTTCAACAGGAATGACATCAAGAGCCTCATCTTTTCCTTTTTTTGTCGTAATATAGAGATGGGTCGTTTCCCCGGCAAACTCCGCCTCCGGGTCAATCGTGCCCGCAATCCGGACCGAATCGCCGGCCTCAATGCCTCCATAGACCGGGTTTTTTAAATGAACTCCCCTGGTAATATACAAATCCCCGAAATACTCAATCGGCTCTCTCTTTTCCTCAGACTCATTATCTATTAATATCGAAATCGCCGGTTGATAATAGTTTTTCCGGTTTGGATCAGGAATTAACACTTCCAGAGAATGAACTCCTTTTCCAAAATATAATGGAACCTCATATTTGAATTTTCCGTCTTCTACAGGAATAACATGCTTCCAGGAATCCCCGTCCTTTCGCAAGTAAATCATCATCGTCTCATTTGCCAGTTTTTCCGCATTTCCTTTTAAAATAAAGCGGCCATTCTCCGTAACAAAGCCGGACTCCACATCAATGGAAAGCCCTGCCTCCTGACCGGCCGGTGTATAGGCCAAATCTCTCTTTGCTTCCGGATTTACATTGATAACTTCAAATTCCGCCCCAACGTAATAATAATTTTCTCTCTGTTTATCAGGAACATAAACGGTAACCTTATACTCTCCTTCACCGTTAAAAAAGTGAATAGTCTGGTGAAAATCCCCGTTTTGGATCGGGGCATAATATTCCAACCCGGTTCCGGCAGGCCCTCCTCCTCTGTTGGCAACCTTGATCCACACATAATTTGTTTTTAATTTTTTATACCCGGCAATATTGCCCCGGACCTCGACTTTCCCGTTCACGGCAAAAAGTTCATATTCAGGATCCGATATTTTCAGTCCGACTTCATCGCCGTAATCTGTTAATTGCAACGGCTCGAGATTCAGTTCTTCATTTTTTTCCCTGGCCAGCCGGTCATATTTATCTTCCTTACCAACACAGCCTGCCAAAGCAAGGATTAGACTGAAAAAGACTAATAAAAAGATAATATACTGCTTCCTCTTATTCATGTTTTCCCCCACACAAACTTCAGTTCATTGAAAAGTGTTCATAAGAACATTATAGAATAAAAAAAAGAAAGGTTACCGCCGCATTAAAAAAAACACAGGAAAATGACGACCGGATATTTATTCAGTCCTTTCCGGGGAACCGCTTAAACTAACTTATAGCCGCAGTTGGCGCAGAAATTGCCTCCTGAGACTTTCGTTCCGCAATTCGGACAAAAATTCGGACGCTTGCCCGATCCTTCCCCGGCCTGCTCCGCTTTTTCCGCCGCCGGTTCAGTTTTCGGATCAGATTCCTTTTGATTGAATTTTTTCATCATTTCTCCGGCAATATTCATCCCCATCATCATACCGGCCATATCTGCAGCTGCACCGCCGCCCTTTAATTTTCCGGAGGCAAAGGCATCAGTCATCGATACTTGCTGATATCTGCCAAGATCGCCAATCATTCCGTGGGAAGCATTTTTTGTAATCATATCCTGAATTTCCTTCGGATAATTAAAGCTCATAATATTAAAACCGGTGATGGTCAATCCGCTGTCCATCAACTGCATATCCAGGTCTTCCCTGATTCCCCTGGCAATCTCAAAGGCGTTGGCCTGGAGATTAAACATATCTTTCCCGGCCATCGGGATCCATTTCATCAGAAGCTGATCAAGAACGGCCGTAATGCGGATTTTCACATCCTCCACAAAATAATGATCCCTGATCCCGGCTATTTTATCAATCAGCGCCACATAATCATTCACTTTAAAATTAACCGTACCGTTGGCCCGGATCGGCAGCCCGCCCGGCATTCCGGGTGCAGGGATGTTAATTGCATTCTTGGTTCCCCACTTAACAACAAAATCCTTCGTATTGACAAACAGGACTTCTGCACGAAGACCGCTGTTAAAACCAAACTTAAATCCTTTTAATGTGGATAAAAACGGGATAATTTCCGATGCAATATCATAATCGCCGTCATCTGTAAAGATCCCTTCAATCTTGCCGTTGTATAAAAAGATCGCATCCTGGCCCGGCCGGATAATCAACCGGCTCCCACGTTTAATTTCCCGGTTTTTCCATTTGTAAAAAATCATATCATCACGGAATTCCGCCCACTCAACAACATTGGCAAATTGATTTCTGAAAAACATGTTCCGCTTGCAACTCCTTTCTGCCTGCCTGATATTAAAACAAATGGCTCAAAATAATCCACAGGGTGCAATGATTCCTGCGCCCTGTAGATGAACATCAAAACTTTCCGCGGGTGCTGCTGAAGCTGTGGCCCCCTTTTGTGATCCCTCCGCCGCTTCCGATAATGCTTCCGCCGCCGAATCCGCCCCCGCCGCTGTTGTTCTGAGGCTTTTTCCTTTTTGTGACTGTTTTTCGAATAAAATTATCACTTCTGTTCAGTATCCTTGACGTGCTTTGGTTCAAATAGGTCGCCGAATGAACAGTCACCCTGCCGCCGGAGTGATGCGCCATCAGGGCGACAGCGACCCCCGCGACAATCAGAGAAACAATGACATGAAACCACCACTGAAAGAAAATACTTTCAGATGGTTCTTCCTGCCCAATCATGACCGGATCCGGCAACAGAGGATCCGTTTCCGGAGATTCACCGGGTTCTGTTCCCATAAATTCATAAACGCTCTGCAAATATATTGAAAAAGCCCCGTAAAAATCGCCTTCTGACAAATAGGGAGTGATTTGCTCAATAATATAGCCTCTGCGTGCTGCATTCAAATACTCTTCGGCTTTATAAAAAACGGCTACCTCAACTTCCCTGTTTTCCATATCAAGGGCCAATATAGCTGCATTCGTTCCTGCAGGATTGGTTGCAACAGTGCCATATTGCGCATCATAAAATTTACCTATATATTCGCTTAAATCTAATTCTTCCGTGTCATTTGCCGTTAAAATGAGAAACTCAGTCTCCCGCTCCGCTCCCAACTCTTGAGCCATATACTCAAGTTGTTCTTTTTCCGCCTCTGTCAAAAGTCCTGCTTCATCAAAAACAAACCGGCCTTCATCGGGGAAAGCAAAAACAATTTGGGGGAATGCGGCCAACAAACTGAACAGCAAAAAGAAAACGAGTTTTTTTCCTGCAATCCTCTTCATTAAAATCCCCCTCCCGCCAGTTGGCTTATGACGGTCAGAATAAAAAATGTTCCGCTTGCAATTCCCGCAAACCAGGCGGCGATTTTTTTAGAACTGAGAGGCGGTTTGCCGACAATCTTTCCTGTCTGCCCGTTCATCGCAAACAGATACTGCTTTCCCTGATAATCATAGTTAAGCATCCAAACGGGAAGGAGGACGTATTGACTGTTTGTTTTATTTGTATGGATGGACTTTTGTTGATAGCTTACGGAGTGATATCCCGCAAAAGTGGAAGAAAGATATGATTCAATATAATTGGCGATTTTCCCTTTCGCCCTTTCAGTAAGTTCATCATCTGTATAATCATATTTTTCCGCTAAAAATCCGGCCAGGTAAGGAGTTTTAAACTCCTTCAGCCGGTCATAGGGGAATGGCTCCAATTTGTCCATTAACTCGTCATTCATTTTCTTTGAAGCATCCACAGGAACTTTGACATAATCCAGATTAATATCGCGAAAGACGTCATAATAGTGCGTCTCGGTATATATGTAGTCCCCTCTTTCATACGTGCGCACTTTTGTGCAAACAGCCCGCGCCTGCACCCTGCTGTTTAAGTCATATAACCAAAAGGGGACATACATCCCGGTGATGCTTTTAATCCGATCCCCCGTCATAAAGCCTTTCGGCGTTAGCAGTCCATTCCGGCACCATTTTTGGAAGGCTTTGACCGCTTCATCTTTGCTAATCGTAAAGGGGATTACTTTTTTAGGAGCAAGGTCACCCGACAACCGGTCGGCAAGGACAACCCCCGCACCGCAAAAGCTGCAGGTTGTTGCCGCCGTCGATTTTTCGGTGATGAGAACTGCACCGCAATTTTGACAATGATATTCCTTCGCTTCATCTTCCGTAAACCTTGCCGTTATGAACTCTTCCGGCAAATCCTCAATCCGGTCCCGGCGCCCGCAGCTGTGGCACGAGAGCATGCCGGTGTTACTGTCAAAAACCATATCATCGCCGCAGTTTTGACATTTGTAGTGTATGACCATTTCTTGCACCTCTCCATCTCATTCCTGAAGATTATCCCTGTCAGTGGAGTGGCATCTTTTACACATCCCGTTCAGGTGAATTAGTCTTTTTTGTTCAGCTTTTCCTTTAATGCCGCCAGCTCTGCTTCGACACCCGGCGATGATGATGGAGTGTCATATTTTTTCATTAAATCGTCCAGGTCATCTTCCGGCCCTTTATTCAGTTCAGCCATGGCATTTGCTTTATCAAGAGCTTGATCCACTTTTTCCTCCATCCGTTTAAAAGCCGAAATGGAGCTTCCCGAGGCGGCTGTTTGCGCTCCCAGTTTATTCAGTCGTTCCTGTGTTTTTGCGACGGACCATTTCGCTTTAATCATATTTCTTCTCGACTCAAGCGCTTTTATATCTGAGACAAGCTTATCATGCATTTGCCGCATTTGTAATGCGTTTGAAGCCGCCAGTTGATAAGCATTCTCCAGCTCCGTGCTTTTTTCAGCCAGCAGGGCTTTTCTCTCGAGAAATTTTCTCGCGTCCCCTTCATTTCCTGCTTCCAATGCCTTCATTGCATACTGTTCCATTTTCTCCATATCAGCCAGGCACTCCTGCCACTGCCGTTTCGCTCTTTGCTCTTCTGCCATAACAGTAGCTGTTTCAGACTTCACTTTTCGCAAATCTTTATCTAAATTACGCAAATACTGATCAATCATCTTTTCCGGATCTTCGGCCTTATCCAATAAAGCATGAATGTTGCTTGACATAATATCTTTAAATCGGGCGAGAATACTCATTACTCTGACTCCTCCTTTAAAAAATATCTACTTAAATATACTTAGCTTTCCAAGAAAGGTTTCATTTTTTCATTAAAATTTTTCAAATTATCCGCATATGTATCTTTTTTCCAAAAACATTTTCGGGATAAAAAAATACCGCTCTTTATTGAAGAGCGGCCAAAGCATCATCTGAGTTCAGGAGGACTGTGATGTTAAAAAAATCTGCAAAATCTCAGTCTCCAAAACTACCTATCCTGGTTGGTGAGTAATTCAGTTTTGATGATGTCATATACAGATATTAAATAAACAAAAGAGAAATATCTATGACATTTGTCACATTTTTAATATTTTTTCTTTTTTTGTATATAAAAACAGGAAGTGCCTTCAAATGCGGACTTTGGCTCCTTTCCCGATGATCTTGCCTCTACGTAAAACCAATTCAATTTCACCAGTCAGATACTTTTTAACAAAGTGGTGAATTACCTGTAAAAACTGTCTTTTTCATGTTAAACTGTAATTTGTAATAGGAAAAAATACTCACCATCTCTATCCATGTAC
>JANWJP010000076.1 GCA_025451895.1 Robertmurraya sp. | reverse complement strand
TTAAATTCATATAAAAAAAGCTCATCATATTTCAAAACATTGCCTGCGCTAAACAAGGGGGGATATACTTTGGAAAAAATAAAAAAGCAATTGGGAGATTGGTTGCGGCAAAATGAAAATTCTGCTGTCCGCTTTTTGCAAAAATTAGTGCAAGAAGGCGGCCTCAGGGGCGATGAAAGCCGGGCCCAGGCCATTATCATCGAAAAATGCCGGGAACTCGGACTGAAATTGGATATTTGGGAAATAGGCGGCGAAGCATTGCTGAAACATCCTGCTTTTTGCAGCGACAGAAAAAACTTTTCCGGCAGTCCGAATGTTGTCGCGGTCCTTCCCGGCAGGGGCGGAGGAAAATCACTTATTTTAAATGGCCATATTGATGTTGTGCCGCCGGGTGACATAAATGATTGGGAAAATGAGCCTTACAGCGGTTGTATAAAGGACGGGCGTCTTTACGGGAGAGGTTCAACAGATATGAAGGGGGGAACCGCTGCGCTCTTGTTGGCAATCGAGGCTATAATTTCCTGTGGCTTCCAATTGAAGGGGGACATTATTTTTCAAAGTGTTATTGAGGAAGAATCGGGCGGAGCCGGCACGCTTGCTGCGGTGTTGCGCGGTTATAAGGCGGATGGTGCAATAATTCCTGAACCGACTAATATGAAAATTTTCGTCAAACAACAAGGCTCCGTGTGGTTTCGAATCAATGTAAAAGGCAGGGCTGCTCACGGTGGTACGAGATACGAAGGAGTCAATGCAATTGAGAAAGGAATGGCAGTTATCAGCGTTTTACATGAATTGGAAAGAAGACGCAATGAAAGGATTACAGATCCTCTTTATAAAAATACGCCGATTCCGATCCCGATTAATATCGGCCGGATCAATAGCGGAGACTGGCCATCCTCAGTTCCTGATTTTTGCACAATTGAAGGGCGTTTTGGCATTGCTCCGGGGGAAGATATATTTGAAGCAAAGCAAGAAATGGCTGCAGCCCTTTCCAAGTTGGCAGAAGAAGATCCGTGGTTTGCCAGTCATCCTCCTGAGTTAAGTTGGTTCGGCGCACGCTGGTTTCCGGGAGAAATAAGCACGAACCATCCTTTACCTGCTGTCTTGTCGCAGGCTTATGAGGAAGTCATGAATGAAAAGCCGGTTTTTGAAGCGGCGCCATGGGGAACAGACGGGGGAATACTTTCAAATATCGGCGGGATTCCGACCGTCGTCTTCGGACCCGGAACAACAAGTGTTGCCCATGATGTAAATGAGTACGTGGAACTGGAGGCCGTTTTTCAGGCGGCTGAAATCATTGCTTTGACCATTTTACGCTGGTGCGGCTGGGAGAAGAACTGAAAGGGGAAGGCGGAGTAATAACCTGCTCCTGCGCTTGGATAAAAAGGGGGAAAACAGCATGGCAGCCTTTGCCCGTGAGCGGGAAATTTCCGCACAAAACTATTACATCAAAATGTATCTTGATCCTTTTAATAAGAGAGTACGAATCGATGACATCCGGGGAGATCATGAAAAAGCAATCGGGACATGTGAAGAAGTTGCCGGTCAAAGCAATGCGGAAAAATTAATCGTCAAGGCAAGAAGGGAGCAGTTGTCAGATTTTATTGAGGCCGGTTATCAGTGGGAAGGGCAGATTGATAAATATTTTCTTGGTTCAGACTGTTATTTTTTATGCAAATATTTTTCCCCGGAGAGAAGGCGGCAATCTTCTTTCTTGAAGGAGGAAAAAATTTTGCGGGACATCCGTTCCACGAAAAGGGGCAAAACGGAGTTGGAAAGGCTCAAAGGTTATATGTTGACAAAAGTGGACGAAAAAGACGCTGAAAAATTGGCGGCATTGTACAAAAAGGTTTTTGAAATCTATCCGACCCCGTTATCGGACCCTGATTATATTAAAAGGACAATGTCAGATGGAACTGTTTATGTTGCTTACCGTTTGAATGATGATTTTGTCAGCGCAGCATCCGCGGAGATAAATTCAGACTATAAAAATGCTGAAATAACTGATTGTGCGACCGTCCGTGAACACCGTAAACACGGGTTGATGAAATGGCTCATTTGTGAATTGGAAAATGAATTGATAAAAAGGGGAATTTTTTGCGCTTATTCCCTTTCCAGAGCTTTGTCGTATGGAATGAACGGGGCTCTGTACCAGCTCGGTTACCGGTACCGGGGGAGACTTTTGAATAACTGCTTTATTTATCGTGATCTGGAAAATATGAATATATGGGTAAAAGATTTGTCCCGCTCCCACGGAGAGTAATGGAAGGCGTGATTTGTATAAATGTGATGATATTTTCGGGACATTTTCCGGCAAGCACTTTTTTTAGAACCAACCTTAAAAGAAGAGGGTTCCGGTGCTTGATACCGCCCGGATTGTTTGAAGCGGCAGAGGGAGCTTGGAACGCTTTTTTCCTTTTGATAAAAAAATAACAGGATTTCGGGCACACCGGCGAAATAGTCCATGGACTCCGTATTGAATTTTGTTTTTAAAAGTAAGATGATTTAATTTTTTGAACAAGGCCCGATTCAGTGAAAGATTAAGCAAATCGGGCCCGGAATTCCCGAACTACCGGCATCGGTGTCAGAATTTTGGAATTAAAGCCGGTCTCATTTTTTTGAACTGGTGCCTGATGCAATGAAAGAACCGGCAATACGGTCTTCAGATTCCCGCGTCAACTCCAATTAATTGAATTTCGCATACAAAACCGGCACTTTTTTCCCGAATTGACTCCGTTTTCCTTTCCTGCGTTCAGGCGACGCCCTTTGCTGCGTTCTTAAGAAATTATCCCTGAATTCATTAATCTTTTAATCTCTTTAAATGAACCCCCTGCAGTATCACAAACTGCTAACCATCCGTCACCGAATATAAAGGTTTTACTGACTTCGCTCACTGATGATATTGGTTTTGCATACATAATGTAAAAAAAGAATGTGGGGGGAAAGATTTTGAAATCTTCATTATACAGGCCTAAAAGGCACTGGAAGGATATTGAGCTTTGGAAGGATGTCACCGATGAAGAATGGAATGATTGGCTCTGGCAGTTGACAAATACAATCCGGACCGTTGAAGATCTGCGCAAGGTTATTCATTTAACCCCTGAGGAAGAGGAAGGTGCCCGGATTTCCGTTAAAACTATTCCTTTAAATATCACTCCTTATTATGCCTCCCTGATGAATCCCGATGATCCCCGCTGTCCGGTCAGAATGCAGTCCGTCCCGGTTGGAAAAGAGTTATATAAAACAAAATATGATCTTGAGGATCCCCTGTATGAAGATGAAGATTCACCTGTTCCCGGCTTAACACACCGCTATCCGGACCGCGTTTTATTTCTTGTGACGAACCAATGCTCCATGTATTGCCGTTTTTGCACCAGGCGGAGGTTTTCCGGGCAGATTGGAATGGGTGTTCCGAAGAAACAGCTTGACGCAGCAATTAATTATATAAAAAGAACGCCGCAGGTTCGTGATGTACTTTTATCAGGAGGCGATGCACTGCTCATCAATGACCACATTTTAGAGTATGTCCTCCGAAAACTCCGCGAAATTGATCATGTGGAAATTATCCGCATTGGAACGAGGGCCCCTGTTGTTTTTCCGCAAAGAATTACTGAGAATTTATGCGCAATTTTAAAGAAATATCATCCGGTTTGGGTAAACACACATTTTAATACGCCGTTTGAAATAACCGAGGATTCAAAACGCGCCTGTGAAATGTTGGCTGATGCGGGTGTTCCCCTTGGAAATCAATCGGTGATTTTGGCAGGGATCAATGACAGTGTGCCGATTATGAAAAAGCTGATGCATGAGCTTGTGAAAATAAGGGTTCGGCCTTATTATATTTATCAATGTGATTTGTCTGAAGGCATCAGTCATTTTCGGGCTCCGGTGGCCAAAGGATTGGAAATTATTGAAGGGTTGCGCGGTCATACTTCGGGATATGCGGTTCCGCAGTTTGTTTTGGACAGTCCCGGCGGAGGAGGAAAAATCGTTCTTCAGCCTAATTATTTGATTTCCCAGAGTCCTGAAAAAGTGATTCTGAGAAATTTTGAAGGAGTTATTACTTCATATCCGGAACCGGAAGGATATGTTCCGGGCAGGGCAGATGAATATTATAAAGAAGTTTTTCCGGAAATATTCGAAAAGAACTCAAATCTTGGCATATCCGCTTTAATGAATGACAATGTATTTAATTTGACTCCACAGGGGATTGAACGAATCCGCCGCAGGGAGCAATACATGACAGACCCCTCCCACAGCACTTTGAAAGATAAACGGGAAAAACGCGATATGTTAAAAGAGAGAAAATTCCTTGCCCAGCAGGAGAAATTTTCAACCGGCAAAGAAGAAAAAGGGGAGGAGTAGATATATGGAAGAGACATGCGAATGGTGTGAAACAGGGAAGACTTGTGCAACCGGAGAAACTGTTTATTGGGAGCTTCCAGACGGCACCGGAGCGATTACGATTACCGGGACTCCGTCAATTTCCTGTAACCATTGCGGGATCGTATATCAGTCCCCGGAGATTGTCAAATATATCGAGGAACAATTATTTCTTGTGGATAGAAAGAAACTGGCAAAAAAAATCACATATTCCGAGTTAATGGCTTTGCCCAGGGTGTTAAAAAGAAATTATTTTGACTTTTCCTGAACGCCAAAGGATGAAAGCCTTAATAAAAATGGTGTAGACGAATCATTGGTATTTCCTGTATAGTTAAAAACAAAAACAAAAAAGGTGCAGCGGAATATGGCAAAATCGTTTTATCATTATTTAATGAAATATCGGCACCCAAAGCCAAGCAATGCAATCGAAGAGTTTGCAAATCATGCATTTGAGGATCATTCTTTTCCAAAATTAAGCAAAGATTATCATGAACTGTGCAATTATCTCGAGTTAAACGGCCATTATTTAAAGACAATGGCTGTTTTTGATGAGGCCTGGGAAGCTTACTTGAATGAAGAGCGAAAATAAGCGAACGGGCCTTTAGGTTATTTTTTCTGTTCTTCCATCCCCTCCAATTTGTTTCATCCCAATCAGGCTTGACATAGGTGATTAAAAGTTGCCAAAAGGATTGGTGTGCACATATACTATCGTATCAAGATTTCACGACTAGTCCTTGAGGGGATGGAGGATTATGGAAGAAAAGAGGAAGCCTAAATTCAGAGTCGGTGATACAGTCGTGATTACGATGTATGGCACGGTGGGAAAGATTACTGCTATTAAATGGCTTGATGGTACTTATGTGTATGAAATCAATAACAGTCAAGGCTTATTTACGGAAAACGGCCTTGAATTGCTTTCGGATTATAAAGGCTCCATTATGGAAAAGGAACAGGTTGACATTGAATACCGTTTTTTTATCGGAGATCTTGTTCAAGTAAACGGGTACGGCTCTGATTTATTTAAAGTTGTCGGTTTTCGCACGGAGATTTGGAGATATCAGGAGGATGCATGGGAGGATATTATTTATGAACTTTCCAGAATCGGTGATGGAGAATGGCTTGAAGCCGGAGAAGAAGAATTAACGCTCATCGCTGATGCTGAAAGTGCAGATGTCTTCATCCAAAAACTAGGACTTTTGAACAACCTCGTTGATAAAAAGTATGAAAATCCCCGCTCCAAGGCCAGTTTTCCAAATTCTTACCGTTCCCGGGAAAAAGAAATTTTAAAAGAAAAAAAGGAAATCAGCCGGATGATTGACGGCCTCTTAGATGTTTATAATGATTACCGAATTTTATATGAAATGTTTGGCGATAATGAATATAAAAAAATTATGGACATCGTAAAGACAAAATTAAAAATGATTGTAGAAGCCCGGAAAAAGAAATTGTAAACTAACTGAATGACGCCGGTAAAAGAAAAAATACCAACAGCACAAATGCCAATGAGACAACCCCTGTAAAAATAAATTTTGTGAATCTTTCGAAACAAAAAACAATTTTGCTGTTTTCTTGATTCAGATCGGCAGCAATTGCTTCAAATCTTTTTAAGAAAGTTGTCATTCTTTTTTCCTCCATTGTTCTATGAGATTAGTAAATCATATGAGCTTTTTAAAAAAACATGACAACCTTTTTTAAAGAATGAAAATTGGATTCCTGTCATAGAATGAATTTGACAAAGGGGGGCCGTGCAATGAAGGAAATTGAGGTTGTAATAAATACGGAAGAAATAGCAGATTTCTTTTTTATGGAATTAGTCCGGAGGGGGTATGTTCCCGAAGAGGAAGAATTGGAAGATCTGGCCGATATTACATTCGAATTCTTACTTGATAAATGCATCATTGATGAAGATACGGATGAAAAATAGAAAAATGGCGGGCAAGACCTCGTCATTTTTTTATCAAATTTTGTTTGAATCTTCTTTATTTACGATTTTTTGCAAAAATTCTTCTTCTCGACAATATTAGAAGAAATTCGATGAAGGATTCGACAATGCGGATCTTTAATGTATTATAAACATTAATTTTCAGGGGGGAACAACATGTTAAAGGAATTGTCGAGAATAAGAAAAAAGATTTACGATGTAACCATTTTTCAAACTCCTGAGTTCAGGCAAAAAAAAGGATACCGTCAAGTATACAGAACGGAAATAGAAGGAGGCAGCCATTCCGAATGTCTTGAGAATGTCTTTCGGAAATTTAACATTACCGACTGCATCCCTGATGATTATGAAGGAAGATTTATTTCAACGGGAGATATTGTCTTTATTGATGAAGGCAGGTTCGGTCAATATTATTACCAGTTAAAGCCCGGCGGATGGCAGAATATTAACAGGATTCACATTCGCTGACAGGTTGCCGCAGAGGATGCAAACAGACTGTTATTATATGGAAGGGTATAGGACAAATGAAGATAAAACAAGTCGAATTCTTTTTAAGAGAATGAAGGAGAAGGCCGGGAACTCTCCTTATTCTCTTAAAAAGAATTGTGAAAAAATTAACAAAACATACAGGCAGGTTATCTTTTTCTCTTTTTCGCTGAAAATTCTTTTCCATGGGCTTCTTCTTCAGCGATAATATTTTCCGGAGAAATATGATTGTTTTTCTTCGGTTGGTTGATACGATTGCGATGTTTTTTGCCCATATAATACTCTCCTTCATACTTGTACTTGTCAGAAAGCTTCTTCTCTTTCATATTCCGAATAAGTTAAATAGTGAATTGTTGTATGCAGCAGTTCATTTTCACCGTGAGCACAATGCTGCGTTTCTTCTTCGTGATATAGTATTTCCCGGACAAAGTCTATTATCCGTTCGCCGGAATCTTTTTCCCAAAAGGTTTGGTATGTTATCATTTTATTGGGAATAATTGATTAAAAAACAGGGAGGTTTTAATTATGAGTATACATATCGGTGCGAAAGCAAATGAAATTGCGGAAACCATTCTCCTCCCGGGAGACCCGCTGCGGGCAAAATATATCGCAGAGACCTTTTTGGAGGATGTACATTGTTATAATGAAATCCGTAATATGTTGGGGTTTACCGGTACGTATAAGGGAGAGAGAATTTCAGTTCAAGGAACGGGTATGGGTGTTCCCTCGATTTCTATTTACGTGAATGAACTGATGCAGGAATATAATGTGCAGAACCTGATACGTGTCGGCACATGCGGTGCCATCCAGAAAGATGTAAAGGTCCGGGATGTGATTTTGGCAATGAGTGCTTCCACCGACTCGCAAATGAACCGGTTAACCTTTGGAGGGGTAGACTATGCTCCGACGGCAGATTTCCATTTATTATTGAAGGCATATGAGGCCGGAAAACAAAAGGGGCTTGAATTGAAGGTCGGAAATGTGTTTACTGCTGATATGTTTTATAACGATAATGCGGAACATGAAAAATGGGCACGTTATCAAATTTTAGCCGTTGAAATGGAAACCGCCGCTTTATATACTCTTGCTGCCAAGTTTGGCCGCAAAGCACTTTCAATTCTTACAGTCAGCGATCATATTGTAACCGGTGAAGCAACGACGGCGGAGGAACGGCAAACGACTTTCAATGAAATGATTGAGGTGGCACTGGAAGCAGCTATTAAAAAATAAAGAGGATAATAAGACACGGATGCGGTGTTTGAATCATTATCGCTGAAATCTTTGAATTGCAGCATCTCAAAATATTTTGGGATGCTTTTTGTTGTTTATTCCCCTAAAAATACGCAAATGATCTTCTCAACTTCTTCACATATTTCTTTCAGTTCCCACTCATAGTCGAAACTGTCTTCTTCGTTTTTGATATTAACCGGAACCTGTTTTCAGAAAATGTTGGATTTTGTCATATTTGATCATATTTTTGTCACAAAATCTTAAAAATCATGTTTCTAATTTGTTTTTATTGTATAGTATTATATAGAAAAAAGTATGAACAAATATTTCCGGTTATTTGGATGTGGTGCAGTAAATTCTTGAACCATGTATATTCCCGGTAATTTTGGCAATTGCTATATTGTGGCATATATTCGTTTTTTCAAAACCAACCGCCAAAAACCAAAAAGACTGTACTTTCATCAAAAAGTAAATTTTTATAATAAAACAACATCCAATCAATGGAAATTTTTTTCGTTCTGCATAAATCGACTTTTGTGTAAGAAATGGGTGAAATGGATGAAGAAAGTAATTGCATCATGCATCGGACTTATGCTCCTTTTGTCAGGGTGCCAAATGTCAGATAAGTTGGGCTTTTCTGATAAAAATAATGAAAATATCGGGAATATCGGCGAACCTGATCCCGGAAATGAGGAACAGGGTCCCGTTTTAGAATCCGTTTATTTTAACGAAATTAAAGAAGTGGATGGAAAAAGAGTTATTCAAAACCCCTATAACATACTTGCTTTAGTCAATAAAGAGTTTGCTCTTCCGGAAGATTATGAACCTGAAGATTTGGTGCGTCCGAATGTTTCCTTCTCTTTTGGTGACCTTGATATCGAAAAAGCTTATCTCCGTAAGGAAGCGGCAGAAAAATTAGAAGAAATGTTTGCCGCCGCAGTATTGGACGGAATCCAACTTTATGCCGTTTCAGGTTATCGCTCCTACGAACGCCAAAAGCAAATCTATAATTATGAAGTGATTCATTCGGGGCAAGAAGCTGCAGAGCAGGTAGTGGCCGTCCCCGGATACAGCGAGCATCAAAGCGGCCTGGCAATGGATATTTCCGGAGCCAGTGTGGATTATAAACTGGTTGAAGATTTTGGTGAAAAGCCTGAAGGTCAGTGGCTGGCTGAGAATGCTCATAAATTCGGGTTCATATTGAGATACCCGAAAGGAAAGGAAGATATTACCGGTTACAGCTATGAACCGTGGCATTTCCGTTATGTGGGCGGGGAAGTAGCTTCATACATTTATGAAAATGATCTGACCCTTGAAGAATACTTTAATATTGTGAAGAAGATATAATATAATCATTAGGCCGGCAGAGATGATTCTATTGCCGGCCTTATTTGATTGGCGGGAAATAGCCGTCCCTTACAGACAGCCGATTATTCTCCGGCCTGTCCGAAAATCAGCGGCCGGATATTTTCATTAATTAAGAAAAATGTTATTCTAAACAGTATAGGATTACCGGTTTGTTTTAGGAAAATTTTTACTGATACGAAAGTGGTGAGGGGTTTGGATAAGGATGTGTTAAAGCGGGAACCCGGGTCAAATCAGTCCGGTTTTGTACAAATAAAAAAATTTCACTTTGTAATTTTATTATTCCTGGTAGTATTTTTGTCTGCTGGGATTACTACTTTTGCTTTGACGTTTGGAGATGAAAAAGCGGTAACCGTAAAAACTGACAGGGAAGAGTTCAGAAAAGTTTTTGCCGCATTTGATTCATTGATGGAAAAATATTATGAAGAGGTAGATGAAAACATTCTTATAAACGGTGCCATCGAAGGCATGATCCAAGCCCTTGATGACCCGTATACCGATTATATGAATGAGGAGGAGGCCAAAAGCTTTTATCAGGGGATTTCCTCTTCCTTTGAGGGAATTGGCGCTGAAATAGGAAAAAGAGGCGATGATATTATTATCGTATCTCCGCTGAAAGGTTCTCCTGCTGAAAAAGCCGGCTTAAAGCCGGATGATAAAATTCTTTCGGTGGATGGTAAAAGTCTCCGGGGAATGAGCACAACAGAGGCTGTTAAACTGATAAGAGGAGAAAAAGGTTCCAAGGTAACTTTGCAAATTGAACGTGCCGGTGTAGCAGGAAGTTTTGAAATGACCATCGTCAGAGATGAGATTCCAATTCATACTGTTTACGGGGAGCTGAGGGATGACGGAATTGCCATTGTGCAAATCACATCTTTTTCTAAAAACACTGCAAATGAATTGGAAAAAATGCTGAACGAATTTCAAGAGCAGGGAATGAAAGGAATTATTCTCGATTTGCGGCAAAACCCGGGCGGTATCCTCAACCAGGCGGAACAAATATCAAGTTTATTTGTTCCTGAAGGAAAAGTTATTTATAAAATCGAAGATCGCCATGGAAATATAAAAGAGGTAAGAGCTGGAAAAACTGAGAAATTTGATTTACCCCTCGTGGTTGTAATCGATAAAGGCAGCGCCAGCGCTTCGGAAATTTTTGCCGCAGCAGTCAGTGAATCAGCCGGTGTTCCTCTAGTCGGGGAAAATACGTTTGGAAAAGGAACAGCACAAAGAGGCTTTGAATTTGAAGACGGCTCTCATTTGAAAATTACAACAGAAAAATGGCTGACTCCCAAAGGGACCTGGGTTCACAATAAGGGGATTAAGCCGGATTATGAAGTATTCCTCCCTGATTATGCCAGTCTGTCAATTATTAATCCTGAGGATAAGTGGAAGCTTTCCAACGCTTCAGCACAGATCAAATCTGCCCAGCAAATGTTAAAAGCTTTGGGATTTGATCCGGGCAGGGATGACGGCTATTTTGACAAAAATACGGAGGAAGCCGTTAAAAGATTCCAGAAGGCTGAGAATCTGCCGTCAGACGGAATCATAACCGGGGAAACTTCACAAAGATTAATGGAAAAAATTAGAGAAAAAATTGAAGCAAATGATACGCAAATAGAAAAAGCCATTGAAGTATTAAAAGAAAAAATGTAATGAA
The DNA here is from genome assembly GCA_025451895.1 of Robertmurraya sp. Lineage (GTDB taxonomy): Bacteria > Bacillota > Bacilli > Bacillales > Cytobacillaceae > CALKIU01. The sequence goes on along the minus strand of JANWJP010000076.1, from coordinate 37,409 downwards.
AAGGCTGTCTGATGAGGATATCGGACAGCCTTTTCTTCATTACAGCAAAATATTCATTAAAATGTCGAATCATGCAAAACATTTGTATTAAAGATGGGTTTTCGTTAAAATGGGTCTTTAGATACCCTGAGCTGTATAAAGAGGTGAGGAGTATGCTTCAAATCGTTGATTTTAGCAGCGAGCTCGAACGCAGAATTGAAAAGCTTGAAGAGGAATGCATCGAAATCACCGGCAGATTGGAACAATGCTACCGCTCCTTTTTTGAAAGTTACGGAATGAAAATTATTATTGAACTTGTCCGAACGAGAGACGGCAAGAATGTTTCAAAGCCGAGTGTATTTTCAGATAATTACCAATCTTTTATAGAAATTGCGCTGGAAGATGAAAATGAAGAGTACTTTCCAAATGCATATATACCGATCTGGAAATGCAAAAAGGAACTATTTTATCCGGTTGGCTATTTGACGAAATGGGATACCAAAGTGATTGAAAAAAAGATTAAACTCATTTTGCACGATATGCTGCGTGAACGAATGGAAGACTTGCAAAATATAAAGTGTTAATGTGTCTGCATGATCCTTGCCCGAACGGGGAAAACATTATATAAAAATGATTGGAGAAAATGAGTGAGGAATCATGAGATGGACCATTGCTTGCATAGTGTCCCTTTTTATCAGCGTTTTGTTTTCGCCGCAAGCTGCAGGGAAAGCGGGTGCACATGCCCGCCCGGAACTGCTGCAGTGGGAACAGGCAGACAAGGTTTTGCCTAAATATTCTGTGTTTAAAGTCCGGGATTTGGAAACAGGGTTGGAATTTGTGGTGCAGAGAAGGGCAGGGAGCCGCCATGCAGATGTTCAGCCGTTGTCTTCCGAGGATACGGCAATTATGAAAAAGATTTATAACGGAAAATGGAGCTGGAGACGGAGAGCGATTATTGTTATCAGCGACGGCCGGCAGATTGCCGCCTCCATGCATGGCATGCCTCACGGGGCTGGCGCATTAAAAAACAATTTTCCCGGCCACTTTTGTATTCATTTTTACGGAAGCACCACTCATCGCCGCGATTATGTGGATTTATCCCATCAATTAATGGTTTTGAAATCAGCCGGAAAGCTCGCTGAATACATGCAATCCTCCGGACCGTATGAGGTTGTAAGTGCTTATATTACAGGTTTTAAAGAACAGGATGAAAAAATAGTCAAACTTGCTTCCCTGCAAAATCTGAATTGGAAAGGGATTTTACCGGACGTCGATAATGCAGCCATTATGGCCATGCCAATGCTTCCGGAAGAAGATATTATGTTTGAACTGATTTTAACCATTCCCGTTGAGATAGAGTGGTATATAAAAAATAAGGGCAGAAGATGCTTTAACGGGGATATCCGCCTGGTCCGGTTTTCTCCGGCAGGCCCGTGGAAGGTGGATTCGGTCAAATTTCTGCAAGAGAATGATTTTCTCAAGAAGAGCGCCGGTTAGTAATTTAAGACCGGCATTTTTGTTTTGCTTTAGAAAAATCATTTTATACGCAAATAGAAACGCTCATTCCGCAGTGCAGAAAAAATTTTCGGTCCATGACTGTTTCAGCGGCTGAAACAAATACAGGAGCAAAATATTTGATTCACTTAAAACAACAACTGTGTGAGGGGGAGGAGTCCGGTCTTTTTTGTAAAAAAAGAACCCTGTTGCAGAGCCGCTATTTTTTCCAGTTTTACAAAGGTTTTTCTCCAAACTTGATAAAAGTTCTTTCATCTTCAATCAATCCGCAAACGGCGCATTGAATCCGGTAGTCCGGCCCGTTATACGGCTGGTGGAAGGGAGTTAACCGGTCATCGGAAAGTTCCTCCAAAATATCACCGGTTAACGGGTCCATTTTCACTGAACGGGCTTCCTGTTTAATGATATTGAATCGGGTGCGATTCGTTTGGCAATTCGGACAACGATACGGTGAACTCATTTTTTTCTCCTTTCTTTTTCCCTTCTATTGAGAATTACTTTACCCTGTATTATTTTAATTATGTAAATATTTTTCGGCACCTGTGAAAGAAAGCGGGGAATAGTAAAATGGACAATTATGATTATTTGTTGCAGCAATATCGGTCACTGTGGTCCGGCAGGGAGCTTGCCGTTCAAGAAAGCAGTGAGAGAACCCTGAAACAGGCTATGAGGAGCGAGCTTTTGGATGAATACACCCATCCGCGCTTACGGCGTCCTGTCTATGAAAAGTTTTTTTTGGCGGTCGGCCGGATATTGGATTCTTCAATGACTGATGAAGATAAATTGACATTGATTCGCATGTACAAATCAGTTGCAGAAAATACTAAAGAAGGAAAATAATTGCCGATAAAGAAGCGAAATTCGTTAATAATCGTGCGAATTCCCCTTTTATGTCAATAATGTGACAAAAGTGTGATAAAACAAAATATTCCTTGATGCAAATGTGAGTAAACCTTTAAAAAATTCACAGTTTTATCATAAAGATATGATATATAATGTTAAATAAGCCGGGTAAAGGGGATGTGAAAATTTGCGGAAATGGTCATTGAAGATTCTGTTATTGTTAGTAACTGTCATTCTCGCATCATGTTCTCAAACATATCCGTCCATCAGCAGAGGGGCTCCTCTGGCGCTAACGATTAATATTAAAGATATGACCATTTCTTTTATAGACTTGGAGAATAGGGAAAAAATCACTGATTGGCAGATGGACAAGCCATACAGCGGCGGATTTTTATTGCCGGACGGCGATACTCTCCTTTTATACGGCAGGCATCTTGCAACTGTTGATTTATATTCATTGGCAAATGGCAAGAAAATTAAGACCTGGAAAACGGGGAAGGGGATTGATTCCGGAATCCTCCTGGAAAACGGAAAAGATATTGTCTTTACTGACAGGGAACGGAAAGCAGTCCGTTTTTTTACAACGGATGGCAGGGAAATCTCCGAGGTCCCGCTTAATGAAAATCCTGATTCTTTATTGGAAAGACGGAGGAAGAACAGTCTGCTTGTATTAAGTGTGAGCGGAGAAAAACTCCTGGAGATTGATTTAAAGACAAAAGAATTGATTAATTGTTTTCCGGTCCATAAATCGGCATCCGGTGTCCTTCTAAAAGAAGTTCAGAGCGGAGATGAGATTTGGATCGGCGGTCACGGCAGCGGAGCAGTGGGTGAAAAGAACATCCACGTATACGATGCAGATACCGGAAACCTGTTGAAAAAAATTCCCGCTCCTTTAATGCCTGTGGATTTTTCTTCCGGGAATGAGGAAGTTTTTGCCGTCAGCCACGGTTCAAATACTCTGTATAAAATCAGTAAAGACGGCATTATACAAGGTGCGGTCCAGGTCGGAGCCAATCCGTTCAGACTGGCTGTTTTCAAAGAGTTCATTATCGTTGCTGGCTATGACAGTAATGATATTCATTTTATAAATCAACATTCATTACAAATCGAAAAGTCCGTTCTCGTAGGAGAAGGGCCTTTTCAAATCACGCTAAGGGAGAGACAGTAACAGTGAACAACAACAACATTACTATTTTAATTGTCGATGACGAAGAGGATATGCGTAATCTTGCACAGATGTATTTGGAAAACTCGGGATTCTCCTGCTTCCAAGCGGCAAACGGAGAAGAAACCTACAAGATTCTCAAAGAAGAATCTGTTGATCTTGTCCTGCTGGATATTATGATGCCTGAAGAAGACGGTTTCCAAATTTGTCAAAACATCAGGGAAAAATCACAAATACCGATTATTTTCCTTTCTGCAAAAGGTGAAGAATGGGATAAGGTGAAAGGACTGCAATTGGGCGGCGATGACTACATTGTTAAGCCGTTCAGCCCCGGGGAACTTATTGCAAGAATTAATGCTGTCCTGCGTCGGGTGGGCAACTTCAATAATGAAGAGGATTTAGTGACGATTGGCAAAATTTCCATTGATAAGAAAGCACGGACTGTATCCGTGGATGGAAAAGTTGTTCCACTCACTTTAAAAGAATATGAACTCCTGCTCTTTTTTGTAAAACATAAGACTCATGCACTCAGCAGGGAACAGCTTCTTGAAAACGTATGGGGCATCGATTATGTCGGCAGTTTGAGAACGGTTGATACCCATATCAAAACATTGAGAATGAAGCTCGGAGCGGGGGATTATATTCACACGGTCTGGGGAATCGGTTACAAATTTGAGGTACCGGATGAATGAAACCTTTCAAACTCAGTTTGACTCTGAAAATATGGCTTACGATGAGCCTGTCCATTCTAATTACAATCATTTTTTCTTTTCTGCTCTCTAATCTTTTCTATGAAAAACTATATTTGAAAACAGTGGAAAAATCCCTTTTCCGTGAAGGGCAGAACCTTGCCTCCGATTATACAGGCGGACCTTTAACAGGTGAGTTTAAGGAAAAAATAGAGTGGTACAATAGTAAAACGGAATCGGAAGTATTTGCTGTTAATAATCCGAGAGAATTAAGTGCTTGTCTTCCATATGAAATTGATTATGAAACATTGATAGGGGAAGAAGAAAGAAAACGTCTTCTCGAGGGAGAAATAATCCGGAAAGTAGATTATGAAGAGCGGTTTGATCGTAAAGTTCTTGCTGTAATTGTGCCGCTTTTGGATGAAAACAGATTGGAAGGAATTATTTATTTATATGTACCATTGGCAACAATTTCAGAACTGACCAATGATTTCTCATATATGTGGCTCGTTGCCGGAATTTTATTTTTAATAGTGTCTATTTATATTGGAACACTTCTAGTAAAAAAATTGACAAAGCCGCTTTTGGAAATTAAGGCTGCTGCCAGAAGAGTGTCAGACGGGGATTATTCTGCAAGAGTCTCAGCGTCAGAAAATGACGAAATCGGTGAACTGGCGTCTGCATTTAACCAAATGTCCTCATCGATCCAAAGAGAGGATGAGCGCAATAAAGAGTTTCTTGCAAACGTTTCCCATGAATTAAGAACGCCGCTCAGTTATATAAACGGATACAGCGAAGCACTGTTAACGGGCATTGTTAAAACAGAGGAGGAACAAAAAAAATATTTATCATTAATTCACCGTGAATCGAAACGGATGAACCGCATCGTGGGAGATTTATTGGAACTGTCCAGATTAGATATGGATGTTTACCAAATTATCAAGACTCCTCTGCCATTAGCCCAATTAATTGAAGATGCACTGCAAAAATATACATTAACAGCACAGGATAAAGGCCTGTTCTTAAAATTTAATTTAGACCCTGATATTATCATTGAAGGTGATGAAGGCCGAATCGAGCAAGTTCTGCAAAATATTATGGATAATGCTCTTCGTTATACTGAAAAGGGTGGAATTTCTGTCAAATTGGAAAAACACGAGGAAGGCTGTGTTCTTGAAATAAGTGATACGGGAATCGGCATTCCGAAAGAAGATTTAGCCCATATTAAAGAACGCTTCTTCCGGGTCAATAAGGCCCGGACAAGACGGGACGGCGGAACCGGGCTCGGACTGGCCATTTCTGATAAAATTGTCCGCCTCCATGGCGGCAGATTGGTGATTGACAGTGTTTTCGGGGAAGGAACTACGGTTCGCATCATCCTTCCGGTAATGGAACTGAATCAATGAATATATGTAATTTTGGTTTTTTTGGGGCACTTGCCCCTGTTTAAGCATTATTATCTGAAAATTCAAAAAATTAGGAGGTTTGTTTATTGAAAAAAATCTTGTCAGTTTTAATGATTTTTGCAGTGACGGCCTTTTCTTCGGGTTGCGGGGCAACAGATGAAGAAAGTGTTTTTGAACCGATCTATTTGGATGTTGAGATCAGTATCGATCCGGAAAAGGGGGAGGTCGGTGAAAAGATTATTTTTGAAGCTTTCGTTACTTATGGAAATGAACCTGTAGAAGATGCTTATGAAGTTTCCTTTGAAATCTGGCGGGCACATGATCCGGAGCATCAGAATACCGTTGTTGATCACGCAGGGGACGGTGTCTACCGGTTGGAAAAGGAGTTTGCTGAGGAAGGAACTTACTATGTGATTGCCCATGTAACGGCCAAGGATATGCATTATATGCCGAAGCGGGAATTTGTGATAGGAGAAGCGAGCGAACCGGAAGAAAATCCGTCATCATCGATTATGGATGATTCATATCCAATTACAAATCCTTAATTTGTTGTATAAGCTGTGTTTTTATTTATGTTTCGGTAATATTGATTTCCGAAAAATTGATTTCAATGTGTTTCAGAAGTTTTATTTCCAAAAGCCCGTCTTTAAATCTGGCGGTCGTTCCTTTTTTCTTTACAATGGCCGGAAGTGTATATACATGTTTATTGTCCATTTCCGGGACATGCTCGATAATGACTTGATTTGATGTATGATACAGTCTCATATTGGACAGCCATTCTTTCCGGACGGGAATCATTATAAAAATATAATCATGAGTTTCGAAGATAGTTGCATCCAGCACATTTTCCCGGGAATTTTCATTGAAAGAAGATGGCCGGGACTGGAAACCATGGTAAGTATTATGAACATTCCCGTCTTTGGGAATATTTTCGTATTGCCGCTGAAAGATATTTTTCATCATGTCATGGACATATTTTTCAATTTCCCCGGGATTCATGTTTTGCATCATTTTCTTCGTTTCTTTATCAAAGGGAAAAAAATTCCAGGGAAACATAAGTGGTCATCCTTTCGATCCTTCAAATTGTTGGTTCGGAACATTATTCTGTTCACGGCAAAAGAAGGGCGGACGCTTAGTCTTTGTGATTATATTGTATGCAACCGCCCTAATCAGTGTTAAGTAAAAGAATGTCTTTTCCATTCATACTCTTTATTTGCATATTTTTCAACTTCTTTTTAGTATATGGATAAGAATATGAATCTACTAAATTGAGAGGTAATTATTTGTGAAGATAAAAACCGCTTTAATTACAGGAGGAGCAACAGGAATAGGGAAAAGAACCGCCGTTCAACTCGCTGAAAAAGGAATTAATTTGGTTATAAATTACCGGAACAGTGAAAAAGAAGCATTGGAACTGACGGCATTTTTGACCGGGAAGTATGGAACAAAAAATATTGCTGTCAGGGGCGACATTGCGAAACCCGAAGATTGCCGGAAAATTGCCGTTCAGGCGGAAAGCTTTGCTCACACCATTGATATTTTAATACATAATGCCGGACCTTATGTGCATGAGCGAAAAAAGATGACGGATTATACGGAAGAGGAATGGAATTATATCATTAACGGCAATTTAAATACAGTGTTTTATTTAAGCAGGTTGCTCATTCCTAATATGCGCAAACAAAAATGGGGCCGGATCATCACGATAGGTTTTGACAGAGTAGAAACGGCGCCAGGCTGGATTTACCGCTCCGCCTTTGCTGCAGCTAAATCCGGTCTTGCCTCATTAACAAAAACGATTGCTTTGGAGGAAGCGAAAAACGGAATTACGGCGAATATGGTCTGCCCGGGCGACATAATTGATGAATGGAAGGAAAAGGATATAGCCGAGGCAGTGTTGTATGAGGATAAAGACTCGCCGGTTGGAAGACCGGGAACGGGAGAAGATATTTCCAGGGTCATCTCTTTTTTGGTTGAGGATGAATCCGGTTTTATTACCGGCAGTGTCATAAATATTACGGGTGGCAAGGATGTGCTGGGAAAAATTTACAGGAATTAACCGTTGTGAATTGTTTTCAAATCAGGGAATGGCCAGTAAAACACTCTTTAAAGGGTATATCCACGGTGATTAAACCGGCAATAATTAAAACCTTTTGCGGTATTAATCAGGTGAATTTCTTTGATGAGATTTCCCGTCTGCACCAACGATCCATGAGAAGAAACTCTGTTTCCGGGGATTCAGGGCATTCTTCGCGAACAGTCTTGTGTTTAAAAGCGAATATAAAGGAAATGATACAATTTTCTGCTGCGGGCCGCATCAATCCATATGCTGAACTAGACAGTTTCACTAGTAAAAAATTTATAAACATAACATAAAACTGTGAATAATCGCATCCTGAACCCGGCAAAATAGTCAAAAAGAGAAAGGATGGATACAGATGGGCTTTCAGTTAAAGCGGATTAACCCGAATCAAACCCAGGTCTATTTTGCTGATGGAAGGTTTGAAACTTTAACGGACGAAGAGCTTGAAGACTTTCTTTCTCAGGTATCAATCAGTGAGAGCGGGGAAGAACTCGGCTCCAACTTAACAGAGTAAAGGAAATAAGCCTGCAAATCCTCGAAGTTCTCAGGAATAGAGGAGTTTATGCAGGCCTGTTTTTTTATTTTGGGGCAGGATTAAGCTATAGCCGCCGGCCACTTTTTTACTTGCAGTATGTTGATCCATTCGGACGGTATATCCTTAAAACCGCGCCGGGATGATTTTTTTAAAAAAAACCGGTAAACTGCAGGGCAAGAACGGTAAAGCCTAAAATCCACACATATACGGCAAAGATTTTCAATGATCGTCTTTTTAAAAAGTCGATCATCCAGACAACGGCCAAATAGCCGAACAATGCTGAAGAAAGAGTGGCAATAAAGAGGCTGCTGAAAGTGACTGTTTCCGTATGTCCGGTAAATAATTCTTTAAATTGGAAAACGACTCCGCCGGCAATGGCAGGTATGGACAGTAAAAATGAAAAATAAGCGGCAGTTTCCCGATCCAATTTCCGAAATAATCCGGCAGCGATGGTTAAACCTGAACGTGAAACTGCCGGGAAGATGGCGGCAGCTTGAAAACTTCCGATAAACAGGGCATCGCCGAAAGTAATTGATTCCATCTTTTTTCTCCCAGACTTAATTCCGTCACTCATCCAGAGAATCATCCCTGTAAATAAAAACTCCCATCCTATCGTTACGCCTGTTTTTGAAATAGAATCAAAAAAATCGCTGAATAAAAGTCCCGCGAGAACAGCGGGGATTGTGCCAATCACCACCAGGAGGGAAAGCCGGCCGAACGGCTCTTTAATTATTTGCAGCAGCTCATTCTTATAAATAACAATAACCGCCAGCAAAGTTCCCGTATGGAGCATTGTATCGAGAAACAGGCCTGCTTCATCTAAAGAAAAAAAATGCCTTCCCAAATACAGATGCCCCGTACTGGAAATTGGCAAAAATTCTGTCAATCCTTGAATGATTCCAAGAAGAAAGGCTTCCCAGTTTGACATGTCGTTCACTCCCTGAAGAAGTTGTCCTATAAAATTGTATTCATCTCCGGGGAAACAAGAACTTAAAGTTGTCCGGCCGGTTAAAACCGCCCCCCGGATATCCTGTTTAAGGCAGTGTTGTAAAAATTTCTTTTACAAAAAATTTCCCGCCTTATAAGATTAAGATAGTATCAATATAATTGAGCAGGAAGAAACCTGTTTTGATATCAATGTAAGAAACTCTTAAGTTGCACCGTCCGGAACAAATTCGAATTTTATGAAAAATGAAGGTGATTGAATGAATATATTAATCGTTGAGGACGATATTGACATCAATAATCTTCTTTGCCGGATTGTCAGCAAGATCGGCTATAACCCTCAGCCGGCCTATTCCGGAACCGAAGCCATCCTTCAGATGGAAAGAAAGTCATGGGACCTTTTTTTGCTTGATTTAATGCTGCCGGGAATGAGCGGAGAAGAGTTATTGGCCATGATTAGAAAAAAGTCTGACGCCGGAATCATTATTATTTCGGCAAAAGATGAAAGAATGACAAAAGTGGATATGCTCCGGAGCGGTGCGGATGATTATATAACAAAGCCCTTTGATAATGAGGAGGTGGCCGCACGGATAGAGGCACAGATTAGAAGATTGAAGAAATACAGAACCCCTCAGGTATTGACTTTTAAAGACATCATTTTAAACGAAGAGACCAAACAGGTAACTGTGAATAACATTCCTGTATCTTTAACCGCCCGGGAATATAAATTACTCAGATTATTCCTTACTTACCCGAAAAAGTTGTTTACGAAAGAAAATATTTTTGCAGCGGTCTGGGAAAGTGAATATTTTGACAGCGCCAATGTCGTCAATGTTCATATGAGTAATTTACGGACGAAATTGGCGAAGGCGAACCCGGATGAAGAATACATTGAAACCATTTGGGGAATGGGATACAGATTAAAAACTTAAGGTTTTCTTAAGAATTAATTTAGAAATGCTTATTAATCGCATGCCATACTTAAAATGAACCAGAAGGAGGGTATGGCAAATGGGGAAATATGTTTTAAGAACTGTCGATTTGACTAAACAGTACGGTAAAAAGACCGTATTAAACCGCGTCAACATGGAAATCAGACAGGGGGAAATTTACGGTTTTATAGGTTTGAACGGAGCCGGCAAATCAACATTGATGAGGCTGGCAACCGGGTTAACCAAGCCGACCTCAGGTGCAATTGAATTATTTGGACTGAATCAGAAAAAGGAATTGGCGCAGGCCAGGACCAGACTGGGAACATTGATTGAAAGTCCGGCTTTATTTCCGTACATGACCGCAAAGCAAAATTTGGAGGTAATCCGGATACAAAGAGGAAATCCCGACAGGACGGTCATTGACAAAGCTTTGAGACAAGTAGGTCTTTCAGAAGCTGGAAAGAAAAAAGTAAAAGACTTTTCGCTGGGGATGAAACAGCGGCTGGGGATAGCCGTCGCGCTGATGAATGATCCTGAATTCTTAATTTTAGATGAGCCGACAAACGGTCTTGATCCAAAAGGGGTTATCGAAATAAGGACGCTTCTCAAAAAATTGAACAAAGAATACGGTGTTACGGTCTTAATTTCAAGTCACATATTAAGTGAAGTTCATCAATTGGCGACAAGAGTGGGAATAATCCATCAGGGAACCTTACTGGAACAAATTACTGAGAAAGAATTAAATGAAAAATGCAGCGCCCGCCTGGTCATTAAAACAAATGATGCCGCAAAAACAGCCGCAGTTATGGAATCGGAATTTGAACAGGTGAATTTCACGGTCATGCCGGATGGAACCATTCATCTATACAGCCATCTTCAGGAACAACAAAAAATCTCTAAGAAGTTAACTGAAAACGGGCTGATTATTGAACAATTCACATTAAAAAATGAAACGTTGGAAGAATATTTTTCCGGCCTGGTTGGGGGAGGTTCTGTAAGCCATGCTTAACCTTCTCAGAACAGAAATCTACAAATTTTTCCGGGCAAAGACGTTTTGGGCGCTGTCAGGCATCATTACAGTGTTGATCTTTCTGGCCATGTTTTTATTTAATCTTGGTGAAAAAGGTCTGCTTGATGAAATGGACGGGTTAGAAATAACAATTGAATATGAGAGTTCCGGCGAAATGTTGCCGGGCGGAGTTGAAATTTTCGTTGAATCATTGACCTCCCCTCACGTCTTAATCATGATGTTAATTGCTGCGGTGATTGGCACATTCTATTTAACAAAAGAATTTTCGCTGGGTACAATTAAAAACCAAATCTCTCTCGGGCACTCCCGAATATCTATTTATCTGGCAAAATGGATTGTTTTTTCTGTAAGTTCGGTTATCGTTGCTGTTTTTATAATTCCAGCCGCATCATTTGTTTCGGCTTCGTTGTTTTTTGGTGTGGGAGAGTGGCCGGAAGGGACAGGTATCCAGACCATCCTTTCAGCAGCGATTATTTTGATGATTTATATGATAGCATTTGTTTCTGTGTCCATGCTGTTTAATCTTCTTACAAGCAGTACCGGAAAAGCGTTGTTGTATATTTTTGGATTTTATTTTATTGCATCAAAAGGCCCGGCGCTTTTGGCAGGGAGAATAAAATGGGTTGAAACGCTTCAAAATTATTCGGTGTTCCACCGAATCTATGACCTGGGCAAACTGCCGTTGAACGGCGCGCAAACAATGGAAATGATTTTGATTCCCGTGGTAACTGCCGTCCTTTTTATTGCCGCAGGGCTTACCGTTTTTCAGCGAAAAGACATTAAGTAAAAAGGAGATGAGGAAAATGAATATTTTCATAATAACTGTATTATCGCTTTTAATATTTATTTTCCTCATCCGCCATCTTTTTTTGTCCAGGCAAATAAAAAGAATCGCAAATCAACTTAACAGCATGAGAAAACAGCAATCCCGGCATAAAATAGGCATTTCTTTGGGAAACCGGCAAATTGAAGAACTGGCAAAAGAAATAAATATGTTAATTTCCAGGTTGAATGAGATCGAAGCGGATAAAAAAAGGTCAGAATTACAATTAAAACAGGCGATTTCCGGAATGTCCCATGATTTACGGACTCCGTTAACGGCGATCATCGGTTATCTGCAACTTTTAAAGGAGGAAGAAACGGATGAGGAGAATAAATCTGAATATTTGTCCGTTTCTTATAAAAAAGCACTTTCCCTTCATGAATTGATTAATAATTTCTTCCTGTTATCCTCAGCCGAATCCGGAGAACTGCCGTTTCATCCGGAAAAAATCCATGTGAACAATTTGCTGAAAGAAATTATTTTATCTTATTACGATCAGTTTCAAGCGATAAATAAGGAGCCTGTCATAAATATTTCATCTGAAGATTTGATTGTGCGGACGGATAAAAATGCTTTTATCCGGGTAGCGGAGAATCTTATCCTTAATGCCATTCAGCATGCTGACGGGGAAATACACATGACTGCGGACAAAGCGGGAAATCTATTCCGGTTTACGGTAGAAAATGAATGCCGCGAGGGGAAAAAACCGGACATTAAGAAACTTTTTGACCGGTTTTATACAGCTGACGAGACGCGTCGCTCCGGTCACGGACTCGGATTGGCGATTGTTAAAAGTCTGCTGGATAAAATGGACGGACAGGTGATTGCGGAGATAGACGGAAATAAGCTGCGCATAATATGTGAATGGAAATTATGCCCTGAATGAAACAATAATCCGGTGAAAAAATTATGTAAATATAAATAATAAATGAATCTATTGCAAATGCGAATCCGTATGTAATACTAAGTGTAAGGGATATAACATTTTACACGAAAAGATACAGGACCGGTACAGATATAAGAATCATAATCATAATAATGCAGATGTTTATATCTGAATAACAGTAAGGGGGAATGCGGATATGCCCAGCAATGATGAACGTTTATTGGCTGCTGCAATTTATTTGATTAGTTTTGTAACGGCATTTATAGGACCTCTTGTCATCTGGCTTTTAAAGAAAGACGAATCGTATTTTGTTGATTATCACGGAAAAGAATATTTGAATTTCTTTATTTCATGTGCGGTTTACGGTCTGATTTTCGGTGTTTTAACCTTGGTTATTGTCGGTATTTTCCTGTTGTGGATACTCTCCATATTTGTTTTAGTGTTCACGATTGTAGGTGCCGTAAAAGCATTCAGCGGGGAGGAGTACCGGATTCCGTTAATTTTTCGGTTAATTCGCTGATGAAAAAAATCCTGTCTGTATGAATTGAATGTACCGGAAGTGTTCCTGGCCAAATTTGTTTTCGAAACCGAAGTTGTCCTGTTGTTACTTGTTATTGGAATTAAAAAGCACTTCGCGGGTTCGAAGTGCTTTTTCTGCGTATGCAGTGTAAAAAATGTATTTATCTCTCTGAAGCAATCAGATGAAGCATAAAGGAGGTATTCTGCTAATGGAACTTTTTTTTGAACATTATGCACTTTTCATACCGCTTATTATCGCGCAATTTGTATTGTTAATTGTGGCAATTATTGACCTTGTCCGAATTGAAAAAACAAATGGCCCAAAATGGGTTTGGGCTCTTGTAATAATATTTGTAAATATAATTGGCCCGATTTTGTATTTCATCTTTGGAAGGAGACATGATTAATGTCCGTGATCCGTGTGGAAGCTCTGAAAAAGAGTTTCAAAAATCAGCCGGTAATAAAAGGAGTGAGTTTTACCCTCGGGGAAAACCGGTGTACAGCCCTTGTCGGTCCAAACGGTGCGGGGAAAACGACGATTTTAAGAATGCTTTCCGGTTTGCTGAAGCCGAGTTCGGGCACGATCACTTTTCCCGAAACCTCAAATAACGGGGATTTTCGCAAATTCATCGGTTATTTGCCGCAACATCCGGTTTTTTATGAATGGATGACGGGTAAAGAGTTTCTCGAATATGCCGGTAAACTGGGGGGATTAACAAAGGAGGAGGCCGCTGTACGGGCGGAAGAACTCTTTGAGACAGTGGGACTGGGAGAAGCGAAAAAGAAACGGATCAGTAAATATTCCGGGGGAATGAGACAAAGGCTGGGAATTGCCCAGGCAATGATCCATCGCCCCCGGCTGCTTCTTCTTGATGAACCGGTGTCAGCCCTCGATCCGATTGGAAGAAGAGAAGTTTTGGGGCTTTTGGAAAACTTGAAGAAAATGTCTGCTGTCTTATTTTCTACACATATTTTAAACGATGCCGAAGAGGTTTCCGATGAAATCCTTTTCCTTCACAAGGGAGAAATTGTGGAAGCGGGAACGATGGCTCGCCTGCGGGAAAAGTACCGCCAGGCTAAAATTGATCTCACACTTGGCAATGTGAAAGATATGGAATTATTTATTGAACAGGTATCAAATAAAGATTTTGTTCAATCGTTTCTCGTAAATGGAAATGCTGCGACTTTTTTTGTGGAAAATGTGGAAGAGGCAAAAACAGTGTTTCTCAGGGAAATCCTTGAGCAGCATTTGCCTCTCATTAAATTCGAAATCAGCAAAATGAGTCTGGAGGATGTCTTTATGAAGGTGGTGCGGTCATGAGTCTGTGGTTTACTCTTTTTAAAAAAGAATGGCTGGAGATGGTGCGGAATTTTAAAATCATTTGGGTTCCGCTCACATTTTTGCTTCTCGGCTCAATGGACCCCCTTACGTCTTATTATATGCCGAAAATGATCGATGCTCTTGGCGGTCTTCCTGAAGGAACGGTGATTGAAATTCCTTATCCGTCTCCTCCGGACAGTTTGATGATGAGTGTTGCCCAGTTTGATACGATCGGAGTACTGATTATCGTATTAATTACGATGGGACTGATTGCCGGTGAACGGAAAAGCGGTGTGGCTGCAATGATTCTTGTTAAACCTGTTCCGTTCGGTTTTTACATAACCGCCAAATGGGCGGCATCCCTGCTTCTTATGTGGCTTTCCTACATCACAGGAATGCTCGCTTCCTGGTATTATACAGGGGTCTTATTCGGGTGGATTCCTTTTGGTGAGTTTTTGACAGCGCTCATTTTATACGGGGTATGGCTTACCCTCATCATGACGCTGACCCTGTTTTTCAGTGCTGTTTTTAAAGTTCCCGGATTGGCCGGATTCTGCTCCATCGCTTTGGCTATTGTGATAAATTTGGTCAGCGGAGTTCTTTCACACCGATTGAAATGGAGTCCTGCCTTGCTGCAAACCTATGCCGGCGAGTACTTGCACTCGGGGGAATTTTCCGCCGGGACCTTTCCGTCCATCCTGCTTGCTACAGCCGCAATTATTTTTCTGATGGTGTTTGCGATCATTATTTTCCGGAATAAAGAATTGAGCGGATAATCGATTAGGAAGAAAGGACAGGTCTGCAGAACATTTGTCAAATTTTCACAAAAATCTTATTCTTAAACTAAGAGATTTTTCAGGAAAGGTATGAGTGATGTTGTTGAAAGATTGTGGACTTGTCCTGGAAGAGGGAGGCATGCGGGCCATCTGTACGGCAGAAGTTCTGGAATATTTTTTGGAAAAACAGATTGATTTTCTGTATGTGATCGGGGTTTTTGCCGGTTCGGTCATGGCTGCCTCCTTTTTATCGAAACAAAAAGGGAGAAATTACAGGGTTAATATTCATTATGTAACAGACTCCCGTTATTTATCTTTTGGCTCTGTTAAAGATAAATGTTGATATTTGATACCTATCCGAATTTTTTTATAATCGAAATAAGAACATATGCTCAGAAGTGAGCAAAGTGTTTAGCAACTTGTTAAAGTATATCGACAAATTACAGCATACACAAAAGGACTAAATTTACCAATGGGTTAAACGCTATGTTGACCCTGTTTCCTCGGCTGGGGGTCGTTTAATTAATGAAAGAGAGAAACTCGCTGTAGAGATGGATGTGAATGCCCACAAGGTGCGTCCGAACACGTTGTTCGCTTCGGTACAACCAATGGTCGTCAGCGTTACCGCTGTAAGTCTTGCAGAAAGACCTTTTTAGACACAACAAATACCTTTCTATATAGAACCCGAAAAGGTAACGAATGGATTACCTTTGTCGAATGTATGTTAAAAGGCTACTCCCTACGAAAATCGGCTGAGATTGTAGGGGAACCAATGACAGCCGGTGAATGTTTTGAAAAAACTAAGAAAGACAGCTTTTCCCTTTTTGTCATTTCTTGCAACAGGTGTTTGAGTTTCTTCATTTTACAGCAAGGTCATCCCCTCCTAACAAAGTCAATTTCTATTTTTAAACCAGCCGACGAAAATGTCAGGGAGATGTCAAGCGCAAAAAAGACGGGAAAGAAGGGATGAGAGGGGGGCCGGAGTCTTGCGGATATTGGCCAGTTTTTCAAAAAAAGAAACGCAGCTTGAAGATGCGTTTCTCAAAAATGCCGGAGATTTATTAACCGTTGACAGGAATGAGGATTTTTGGGACCGGTTAGTAAAATTGAACCAACGCCTAATAGCCGGACGGTCTTTTTGCTTAAAGACAGCAGCGGTCACAATAAGTAAATATTGGGGTAAAGCAGACTTAAGAACCGATCATCAATCGTGCCATTAGAAGGATTTTGAAATTAGAAAGCTATGCTAATCTTTTATTAAGATGGTAAATATTTAATTGGAGGTAAAAAACTTTTATTATTTTAACATTACTATCATCTGAAACATATCTTCAAGTAAAATATAAATAATTGTATTGGAGTAAAATATATGAAATCTAGAGTATTATGGGGATTAGTCATACTGGCAATTATTGCTGTTGTTTTTTATGCTGGTTACAGGATTCTCTCCTCTGATGAAAGTTCCAAAACTAAACCAAAAGAAGGGAACAATCAACAAATTTCTTCGGAAATATACTTTGGGAAATGGAACGCCAGTATAGCGTTTTTAAAAGAGAAAGAGGAAAATTCTCTTAATCTGATATTTATAGAACAAAATAATGGAAATGATTTTTCTAAATTAGACAGTTTAGTCGGGGTTCAGTTTGATGATACTGAGATTGTTGAAGTAGTGGAATACGATATTTTTAAAGGTGACAAAACAGGAAATAATCAACGTCTCATGAATTTAATAGTTGATATTAAGCCTAAGACAAACCAAGGGATTGATAAATTTTCTACAGTTTCTCTTTTATATAAGGATAGGGAACCTGAAGTCTATAACATTGGGGACATTCATGTCTATGTGAGTCAGGAACCAATCAATGATGCTATCATCGTAGAGGACGGCTATACCGTATCCTATCCTAAAAATGTTTTTTTCGGATCTTTTAAGAACAATACACAAAGAGAATTTAGATTTGTAAACCTTACCAGCCTTAATGACGGAATAACTTATAAAAATATTAAAATCAACGGTGTACCACTGGATTCAGGTGATGGCATGGTAATACAACCTGATGAGGTATTTTCGATTGAAGCTAATCTCGAGGTAAATAATAATACAGATTATCAATTTTTACAGGTAACCCCTGTTATGCATTATATTCAAGATAGTAAGAGCTGCGAGCAGACGTTAATGGGTACTACCTACGGAATATTGAATATTGATGATAAGAAGGTTAAAGAAATTATAAACAGCGACAAATAGATATTGAGAAAGCAGGCTTTTAGAAGCACTTTATCTATGAATACATCTTTTTGATACTTTATGAAGACTTTTATACGGAAGATTGAATGATTATCGCAGGATGCCGGGAAAATGACTCGCTCCGTTTCTTGCGCAAAAAACTATTCATACGAAAGCAAAAAGCTCCATTTTCCAGACAACCTCCGGAAATGGAGCTTTATTATGTCCTAAATCTATTTGGTCTGGCTGAAAAGGAGGTATCAGGAATACACCGGCCTCCACGAAGCAATGGCAAATCGCTATAAAATGTATAATGAGATATTAGATTATCTTGAGGAGGAAGAGAAAAAGGGAAATGTTTTAATTATCCGCCCGAGCCGGCCGTTAGAGGTGGGAAAAATGGAGAAAAACCCGCAAAAGTTAAATGCTCTCTATTTTCAGGGTTATGAGGACGGCAGAAAATATGCCGCCGAAATTATGGCGGAAGCAAACAGGTAGTGTTATATACCTGTCAGTCAAGGGAACAGTTTTTCTAAAATTTCAGGCAGCTAAGTCTCTTAAAATTAGTTGCATGAATGATAGAAAAAAGACTATAAAGTTAATATATTCCTGAAAAAGGATGGGGACCACTTTGTGGAAGTGGTTTGTTTTATTATTCCTTTGAACCGGCTTGCTCTTTTTAATTGAAGAAGGCATTCACTGTTTTTACAGAAATATTTGCACCTAAGTGACGGTAGAAAGAGCACTGCATAAAGAAGAAACTGATGTTTCCAGTTATTTTTCACAGAAACGTCCGAAGGAATAGATCCCTCACAAGCTTTTTGGGAGACCCTGAGACGGAAAAAAGGAGAGCAGGAATGAATATCCAACAATATTACCGGCTGGCCGCTAATATATCATTAAACGGAAGTCTCCTGGCTCTTGCTTTAGCGGCGTTGCTGCTTTTGCCTTTAGCTTTCTTGCTGCCTGGACGGGAATTTATTTTATTCATATTCCCGCTTCTGTTTTACAGCTTTTTGTCCTTCCAAAAATACTTAATCCATAAATACCGGTCCGAGGAGATTGCCAAGACTTGCATGGCAGGGGAAGCCAAACACGGATTATTAAGGGAAGAGGCAATGGTTTTGCAGTATATGCCTGCACCGTCCTTAAGATTGCTAATTTTTCATCCGGGCGGCCGTCTGCTGGGAGAGATCCGGGATCTGGAGCACAGGAAAATTCGCTGGTTCCTTCCCTATTTTATTGATAGACGACTTCCACCGGTATACGGGCTTTTTAATGAAGATAATCAGTTAATTGCTGCCTTCCGGTGGAGGAAATGCAGATTAGTGGAAATTTCCTCCTCCTTTTCCTCGGGTTACGGTTTTATTGAGAGGGAAGGAAAGGCGGATGGCAAAAAGAGATGGCTTTTTTTGTACGGCAACAGGTCATATCAAATAGAAAGTGAAAGTTTTTTTACGGATATTAAATTTAAAACCGGGGACATAAGTAATACAGCCAGGCTTCGGAAAGGGTGGATGCCTCTTGAATGGGAACCGTATATAAAAAATGCCAATGCTCCTGTCATGTCTTTTAGTAAAAAAGCAAAAACAGAAGACAGATTGACGGTTTTTGCAGTCATGACTTTACTGCTTCGCTATCATGATCATTAAAAATAGAGGAAGATGCAGAATCTTCTTTTTTTGTTTTAGAGATACCCATTAGGGTTTTCAAAAAGATAATTTCATAGTATGATAGATGTTGTTGGTAAAATATTCATAATTTTCGTAACATATTTCAACAATCTGAAAGGTGGCTTGCCGATGAAAAGGTTTTTGCTCATTGCAGCAATCCTGCTAATAACATTAGTACTTGTCGATATATTCGTTTTAAAGGATGAAGGACTTGTGAATCAGGCAGGAAAATCGTATCAGCCGAAAGAAACAGATTCTGAAACAGTGCAGACGGGAATCGGAATTGGCAATATTGCCCCGTCTTTCACGCTTAAAGACCTTGCCGGCAATGAAGTTTCTTTGGAGGATTTCAGGGGCAAAAAGGTTCTTCTGAATTTCTGGGCAAGCTGGTGTCCTCCATGCCGTGCAGAAATGCCGGATATGGAGAGTTATTATCAAAAACATCATAGAGACGGTTATGTTGTCCTTGCCGTCAATATGACAACAACAGAAAAAAATCCCGGTGACGGCGCTGCTTATATAAAGTCTCATCAATTTACTTTTCCGGTTCTCATTGATGAGAAAGGCACCGTCCGCTCTCTTTATAATGTGATCTCGTTGCCGACTAGCTATTTTATTGATTCAAACGGGATCATCAGAGACAAAGTTTCCGGTCCCATGACCGCAGAACGGATTGAGAAGGGCATGGAAAAGCTTCCCTAGTTTCTGTTTAATAGTCTGGCAGGTTTTTATGAATTGACAATTTGGAAAAAAGATAGAATTTTTCATTGTTAATTAATATATTTTCTGTTACGATAGTGTTAATCGAATAGGATAATCCTTCGGGGCAGTGGTGAAATTCCCGACCGGCGGTGATGAGGTTTCCTCTAAGCCCGTGACCCGTTTTTTTAAAATAAATAAAAACGGTGGATTTGGTGAGATTCCAAAGCCGACAGTTAAAGTCTGGATGGGAGAAGGATGACTGTATTTGTTAAGGTATTCTTTAACATTTATTTGTCATGCTCTTTTTTGCCCCGCACAAGGAAATGTGCGGGGCTGTTTGTTTTTGCAAGTGGAGGATTTGCGATACGAAGGAGGTACCCAAAAACAGCAAATGAATGACAGAGACTATATGCAGTTGGCGATTGCTCTTGCCAAAGCAACAGCCGGTCAGACAAGCCCGAATCCCTCTGTGGGTGCAGTCATTGTAAAAAACGGCGAGTTGATTAGTACCGGCGTGCATTTGAAAGCGGGCATGCCCCATGCGGAAGCTGCTGCTATTCAAGCGGCTGGGGAACAGGCAAAGGATGCGGTTATGTATGTAACCCTTGAGCCATGCAGCCATTATGGCAAAACGCCGCCTTGTGCGGATGCAATTATCAATTCCGGCATTAAAAAGGTCTTTGTGGCAACGCTGGATCCCAATCCGCTTGTTGCCGGCAAAGGGACTGAACGACTAAGAAAAGCCGGTATTGAAGTGGTAACGGGCCTCTGTGAAGAAGAGGCTGTCAGATTAAATGAAAAATTCTTTCATTTTATTCAACATAAAACTCCATTTGTAACAATTAAAGGCGCGGTATCCTTAGATGGAAAAACAGCCGCGAAAACAGGCGACAGCAAGTGGATTACTTCCGGGGAAGCAAGGCAGGATGTCCATAATCTTCGCCATGAGCATGATGCAATTCTTGTTGGAATAAATACCGTATTACACGATAATCCTCTCCTAACCACCCGAAGACCCCAAGGCGGAAAAAATCCCGTTCGAATTATCCTGGACACGGAATGTAAAATTCCTTTATCTGCACGTGTAGTCCGGGATCCATCCTCTAAAACGATCATTTTCACAGGTAACCGTATTGACAAACAAAAAGCAGCGCAACTGACTGACTTGGGAGTTGAGGTGATCTCTTTAGACAGCAGCCGCATCTCTGTCAGGGAAGTATTGCGCATATTAGGTGAAAAAGGACTGATGTCCGTATTAGTGGAAGGCGGATCAGAGATTCATGCATCTTTTATCGCCGAAGAGGCTTTTCAGCAAATCATTCTTTATGTAGCGCCGAAGATTATCGGCGGCCGGGAAGCGGTTCCTTTTATCGGCGGTGCCGGTCCCGATCTTGTTTCACAGGGAAAGAAACTCCGTTTTACAAATGTGGAAAAAATCGGCCCTGATTTAAAAATTACTGCAGTACGACTCGTTGAGCAGGAAGGAGGTTTATAGGAATGTTTACAGGTATCGTTGAAGATTTGGGTACGGTTCAGAAAATAACGAAACTCGGACAAACTCTTGTGCTGTCCATTCGTTCCCGGAAAATATGTGAAGATATTCATGTGGGGGACAGTATTGCCGTAAACGGGGTTTGTCTGACAGTTACTGAATTCAGCGGAGATATTTTTAAAGTTGATGTCATGCCGGAAACCTTTAACAGCACCTCGCTTGCTTCCTTACAGGACGGCTCGCTGGTAAATCTGGAAAGGGCCATGGCGGCAAACGGCCGGTTTGGAGGTCATTTTGTGTCGGGACATGTTGACGGAGTCGGCAAGATAGAGAGAAAAGAACGAAAAGAAAATGCCATTTATATAGATATTTCTTTTCCGGAAGAGTACCGGCATTTGCTTCTTTATAAAGGGTCGATTGCTGTTGACGGAATATCCTTGACCGTGTTTGGAATAAACGGCAATCAATTGACAGTTTCCATTATTCCGCATACAGCAAAGGAGACTGTACTCGGTTTCAAGTCTTTGGGGGATATTGTCAATCTGGAGTTTGATCTAATTGGAAAATATATTCACTCCTTTTTTACCAGGGAGGAAAAAAAGGAGGCAAAAAAAGAGATTACGGCACAATTTTTGAGAGAGACAGGATTCATTTAAGGAGGAGGACATATGATGTTTCACAGCATAGAAGAAGCGCTTGAAGATTTAAAAGCCGGCAAAGTCGTAATCGTCTGTGATGATGAAGACAGGGAAAATGAAGGGGATTTCCTCGGTTTGGCAGAGTTTGCGACACCGGAAATGATAAATTTTATGGCCAAAGAAGGCAGAGGCCTTATTTGCACTCCTATCACAGAGGAACTTGCACGCAAGCTGCAGCTTGTTCCGATGGCACCTGTGAATACTGACAGTAAGGGTACGGCATTTACGGTCAGTGTCGATCATGTTGACACAACAACAGGAATCAGTGCCTATGAACGGGCGTATACCATTCAAAAGCTGATTGAAGAAGGAGCTGCTCCTGAAGATTTTAACAGACCGGGACATGTTTTTCCTCTTGTTGCCAAAGAAGGCGGAGTTTTAAAACGGGCCGGGCATACGGAAGCTGCCGTTGACTTTGCCAGACTGGCCGGTTCTGTTCAGGCCGGTGTCATTTGTGAAGTCATGAAAGACGACGGGACGATGGCCAGGGTCGATGATCTAAAAGAAATTGCCCGTAAATTTGATATAAAAATGGTAACGATTAAAGATTTAATAGAGTACAGATTAAGATATGATTCACTTGTTAAAAAGGAAGTAGAAATTACTTTGCCGACAGAATATGGAGTGTTCAAAGCCATCGGCTTTACAGAGACAGTAGGGGGAAAGGAGCATATTGCCCTTGTAAAAGGCGAAATAAACAGTGATGAGCCTGTATTGTTAAGGGTACATTCAGAATGTTTGACCGGGGATGTGTTCGGGTCTCACCGTTGTGACTGCGGTCCCCAGCTTGAAGCTGCACTTGCGCAAATCGAAGCAGAAGGAAAAGGCATCCTGCTTTATATGAGACAGGAAGGCCGGGGAATCGGTCTGATTAATAAATTAAAAGCTTATAAACTCCAGGAACAAGGTTTTGATACGGTGGAGGCAAACCATAAGCTTGGATTTGCGGCAGATTTGCGAAATTACGGTGTCGGCGCGCAAATTCTCAGAAGCCTCGGAGTAAGGAAAATGAGACTGTTAACGAATAATCCCCGTAAGATCGCCGGTCTTGGCGGCTATGGCTTGGAGGTAGTAGAGAGGGTTCCTTTGCAAATGCCTCCGAAAAAGGAAAATGAACGTTATTTAAGAACAAAAAAATTAAAATTGGGACATCTATTAAATTTATGATAGGAGTGTATGGAAATGAAAAGAGTATTAGAAGGAAATTTAGTAGGAACAGGTTTAAGAATCGGGATTGTTGTTTCCCGTTTTAATGAGTTTATTACTAGCAAACTTTTGAGCGGTGCAGAAGATGCTTTGAAACGTCATGGAGTCAATGAAGAAGACGTTACCGTTGCCTGGGTGCCGGGAGCTTTTGAAATTCCTCCTGTGGCAAAAAAACTTGCCGTCAGCGGAGAATTTGATGCGGTCATTACTCTCGGGACAGTTATCCGGGGGTCAACTCCCCACTTCGATTATGTAAGCAATGAAGTGTCCAAAGGCGTTGCCGCTGCCGGCATGGAGTCCGGAGTTCCGGTTATTTTCGGTGTGTTGACAACAGATACCATTGAACAGGCCATTGAGCGGGCAGGCACAAAGGCCGGAAACAAAGGTTGGGATGCTGCTGTCAGTGCCCTTGAAATGGCTAATTTGTATAAACAGCTTTCAAGATAAAAGCGTTCGGGGCAGCAGGTCCGGTTTCATGGTGCAAGGGTGTTATCAGCACAGCGGTTTCTTTGCCGGGAATACTGTTGAGATAATCTTGCCCTGCGCTGCAGCCTGATGTATTAACGGTGGAGATGCATAATAAATGACACAGTCGAAAAGCAGATTGAGATCAGTGGATCTCAATCTGCTTTTTAATTATATATGGATTTTTTCTTCTAAGTCTGATTCCCCGTAATATTATAAGTCCGGATCGGGTGCGGTAATTGCTCTTTGTCTTCCGGGTTTTTTTCAAACACTCCAGGATTTCAAAAGTGTTCCCTGCATTCCGGTTGGCAGGGTAAGCGGGAAAAAAATCTTAATGATTTTAGAATACTCAATTCTTGTTTTTAAGAAACTCCAGGATGGGAGCAAAATTTTGCTGTTCCTTAACTTGAAAATAATTGTGAAAAGGGTCTCCATTTTCCTTAATTCTTTTAATCATATTTGTGATCCGGAAATTTTCTATTTTCAAGTCTTCATTGACTTCTTCCCAAAATAGCGGTGCGGCCACTGCAGCAAGCCCGTTTCCGCGGGGTGAATAAGGGGCAATGATAGTTTTTCCCGGGGCATGCTGAACATAATCGATATAAAGGCGGTTCCCCCTTTTCTTTTTCATTCTTTCTGCAGTAAAGGAATCGGGGTCTGTGGAAATGAGATAATCTGTGATAAACGAAGTGAAAAGACGGGTATCCTCGAAACTGTATTGATTCTCCGGTAAAGGAATATATATTTGCAGTCCTTTGTTTCCGGAAGTTTTTATGAAACTTATCAACCCGACGTGATCAAGCACCTCTTTGATAAGCCTTGCAGCCTTCACGGCCAGCGGCAGATCTTTCCTTGAGGGAGGATCCAAATCAAATACAATTTCCGCGGGTCCTTTGCTGTTAATTGTCTGAAAAGGAATATGAAATTCAAACGCCAGTTGATTGCCCAGCCATAACAGGGTTTGAAGGTTATTGCAGATGATATAATTGATTCCATCATCCATGACCCTGTCAACGTAATCCGGAGCATATTCAGGACAATTTTTTTGATAAAAGGCTTCTCCGAAGATGCCATGCGGGTAGCGGATTACGGTTAGAAGGCGGTTCTTGAGAAAAGGGAGAATATAGGGCGAAATTTCCCGCAAATAATGAATATAGTCGATTTTTTTTACAGGAGGATTTTCCCATAATGGTTTTTCAGGATGGGAAATTTCCACACTTTCCGGGAAATTTTTCTGATTCTGTCTGAACTTGTCGTACGTGCAATCCTCCGCGTTAAGATCAAAACGAAACCGGGAAAAATGCGGTTCTCTTAACTGCTCTTCATATACTTCCAAATATTTTATTTCTACACACAAAGCAGGAGTGATTTTTACATATTTCTCATCTTCTGCCAGTTTATTTTTCCTGATGACATGAATTAATGCCTGCTTTTCTTCCGGGGAAATACCGAACAAAAACTGCCCGACGGGATGGATGTTTTTCCCTTTATAAACCGCGATTGTAAAATATCCGTTGCTTTTGTCATAGCCGGTAATAAAACACGAAACATATTTCCAATTTTTATGTTTCACCCAGAATTCCGTTCTTTTTCCTTCTTTCCATTGGCTGTTTATATGTTTCGCTACAATTCCTTCCCCGTTATATAAAATAATTTTCTCCCACAATTCTTCAAGGCTGTCGGAAGCCGGAATCATTTGCAGCAGATACGGACTTTTTGGATCGGGCGCAGCCGGGAAATTGACGGCTTTGAAAAAGGAAGCGAGCTCTTTTTTCCTTGTTGAGTAAGGCTCCTTTTTTAAATCCCTGCCCTGTATTTTCAAGGCATCAAAAACGAGCAGACGGCAGGGAGCCTGCCGGATTTTTTGAATGATTTCAAGTTCATTGCGGAGTCTTCCTCTCGTTTGAATGGCCGCAAAATTTGCTTTATAAGCATTCTCCAAAAGAACCAGTTCTCCGTCAAGGACAAGCGGCACATAGGTTTTCAATATCTCCATGTTATCCTGTAAAAATTCCTTTATTTCCGGAAATAACGGGAGAAGTGAGCGGCCGTTCCGGCTCATGAGCCTGATTTTTCCGTTCATATCAATGCTGGCAACAGCTCGAAAACCATCATATTTCACTTCATATTTCCATTCTCTTCCCAAAGGGGCTGAATCAGCAAGTACCGGCAGCATCGGCTTCATGATCTTCACTCCAAAAATTCTGTGTTGTCTTGAATCCTGTTTGTATCCTCTCCGTTTCTGCGTAAAATACTCCATTTCCAAAAGTTTTATGACATTTTTTTTGTGTTTGACAGTCATCTTAAGATTAAGAACAAAGCATTAAATATTTTGCTTTCATTAAACAACGCTGTATAAATATGCAGGTGCAAGCGGGCAAATCAACCCTGATAACAATAACGGAAATTTCCTGTTTGCCAAAAACTTAATGAATGGAGAGTATATATATGCATACGATTTGGAAAGGCAGTATCAGTTTCGGTTTAGTAAATATCCCCGTCAAACTTCATGCAGCTACAGAAGATAAAGACGTGAAGTTGCGGACGCTTCATAAAAAATGCCATTCACCGATTAAATATGAAAAAGTATGTCCGGTTTGCGAAGAAGAGGTGAAAAAGGAGGACATTGTCCGTGCTTATGAGTATACAAAGGGAAAGTTTGTTGTTCTTGAGGATGAGGATTTGGAGCAGTTGAACAGGGAACACGGGGATCGGGCAGTGGAAATAATTGATTTTGTAAAAATAGAAGAAATTGATCCGGTCTATTTTAATAAAAGTTTTTATTTATCTCCCGGTGACGGAGGGGGCAAAGCCTATTCACTTTTAAGAAAGGCGTTGCTGGAATCGGGAAAAGTCGGCCTGGCAAAAATTACGATCCGATCAGGAGAGCAGCTTGCCGTCGTACGTGTGTATAAAAATACACTTGTTTTGGAAACCATTTATTATCCCGATGAAGTGAGAAATGCAGGCGAAGTGCCGAACGTACCCGGGGATGAACATGTGACTGAAAAAGAATTGGAAACGGCGATTCTCCTCATCGATCAATTAACAACAAAGTTTGATCCGGAAAAATATAAAGATGAATACCGGAGTGCACTCATGGATTTGATAGAGGCGAAACAAACAACAGCCGGCGCTGAACCACGGAGAGAAACAGAAAGAAAAACAAATGTAACAGATTTGATGGCAGCGCTGCAGGCATCCATAGATAAAACAAAATCCGTTTCTGAACCGCAAAAGAAAAAACGGGCTTCAGTTAAAGTTAAGAAAAGGGCTTAAGAACAGAAAGAATATTCTGTTTCATTTATTAAGGCAACCTGTTATAAAAATCGCTTGTCTTTTTTCCAGTTTATTCATAATATAAGATAGGCAGGATATCAAAGCGGGGGTTGAAAATGAACCAGAAGATAATACCGTCATGCTTCAGCATGAGAGATTTTGAAAAATTTTTGGAAAGCCCTTTGGAAACAGGAATTTTTGTAGAAATGCACGTTGCACAGCTAAAGAATGTTTCCCGTCTTGCAAAAGAACACGGGAAAAAGATGATTTATCATCTCGATATGATCCACGGTTTAAAAAATGATGATTTCGCTGCCGAATATATTTGCCAGGCATATAAGCCGTACGGGCTTATTTCCACAAAAGGCAATGTGATTTTAAAAGCAAAGCAGAAAGGAGTCACGGCGATACAAAGAATTTTTCTTCTCGATTCCCGAGCTCTTGAAAAAAGCTATAAATTAATTGCGAAGACCAATCCGGATTACATAGAAGTACTGCCCGGCATGATGCCGGAAATGATCAGGGAAATTAAAGACAGTCTGCAAATTCCTGTTATAGCGGGAGGACTTATCCGGACGAAAGAGGATGCAAAGAATGCTTTGAATGCAGGAGCGGTTGCCATCACAACTTCAAAGACTGAACTGTGGAGTGTTTCCCTGTAAGAATTTTAAAGGAGGGTATACCCTTCTTTTTTTATTTTCAAAGAGATATGATTTTATCGGATTACTGAGTACATCTTATCCGGCAGAAATATCTTTTGAAAATACTATTATTCCGCCATATGTTTTTGTGAATATTTTCCATCGAACAGTTTACTATTATCACCTTTGTTCAAAAATTATTTCAATATAATTCATTGACAACGTTTTCAAATAAATGTATACTCCAATTAAAGTTAATTTTTCTAAAGCTGCCAAAAATTATTAAATAGTTTTTCTGTTAGTACTGCTTTTTTATTTACTATCAGATTAAAACGTTTTCATTTGTATTTTTTTATATTATTAACAACACCCTGCCTGAAAACATGGAGAAAGTTGCGGTTTCAGCCAATTGCAGGGAGGTATCGGCTTTTTTCGCCCGGGGGTTTGTTAAAAAATTCACAATATTACAAGATTCTGCAGTTTCGTGCATACTTTTATTCTTTTAGAAAGAGAATATACATAAACTGCAGAATTCGTATGAAAAGCGTTTCCTATTCACAAATTAATATAGGAAAATAATATTACCAAGGAGGAAAGTTTTTATGGAAAAGTATATTTTAGCGTTAGACCAAGGAACAACAAGTTCAAGAGCTATTCTGTTCAATAAAAGTGGTGATATTATTCATGTATCCCAAAAAGAGTTCACACAAATTTTTCCAAAGCCGGGTTGGGTAGAACATGATGCTAATGAAATTTGGTCCTCTATTCTTTCTGTAATCGCCGGTGTTTTATCGGAAAAAGATATTAAGCCCGAGCAAGTTGCCGCTATTGGTATTACCAACCAGCGTGAAACAACTGTTGTTTGGGATAAAGAAACAGGCAAGCCTGTATATAACGCAATTGTATGGCAGTCCCGCCAAACTGCACCGATTGCCGATGAATTGAAAGAACAAGGCTATGCTGACATGATCAGACAAAAAACAGGTCTCCAAGTTGACGCATATTTCTCCGGAACCAAGGTTAAATGGATTCTGGACAATGTTGAAGGAGCCCGGGAAAAAGCAGAGCAGGGCAAACTTCTGTTTGGAACAATCGACACTTGGCTGATTTGGAAATTGTCCGGTGGAAAAGCCCACGTAACAGACTATTCCAACGCTTCCCGTACAATGATGTTTAATATTCACACTCTTGAGTGGGATCAGGAATTACTTGACCTCCTTACTGTTCCAAAATCAATGCTTCCTGATGTACGTCCTTCTTCTGAAGTATATGCCAAAACTACTCCTATTCACTTCTTTGGCCAGGAAGTTCCGATTTCTGGAGTTGCCGGTGACCAGCAGGCTGCTCTCTTTGGCCAGGCATGCTTCAGCCCTGGTATGGCTAAGAACACATACGGCACAGGCTGCTTCATGTTGATGAATACTGGTGAAAAAGCCGTCGCTTCTGACCATGGCCTTGTAACTACAATTGCATGGGGGCTTAACGGAAAAGTGGAATATGCACTCGAAGGAAGTATTTTCGTAGCAGGTTCCGCAATTCAATGGCTCCGTGATGGTTTAAGAATGTTCAAAAATGCAGCTGACAGTGAAGCGTATGCCACAAAAGTTGACTCTACAGATGGCGTTTATGTAGTGCCTGCATTTGTTGGTCTAGGTGCTCCATACTGGGATCAGGATGCAAGAGGTGCTGTAGTGGGAATTACCCGCGGAACGTCAAAAGAACATTTCATCCGCGCTACATTAGAGTCTCTCGCATATCAAACAAAAGACGTTTTATCAGCCATGGAAGCAGACTCCGGCATCAAACTGCAAGCACTGCGCGTAGACGGCGGAGCTGTTAAGAACAACTTCTTAATGGAATTCCAAAGCGATATCCTGAATGTTCCTGTTGAAAGACCGCAAGTTATTGAAACAACTGCATTAGGTGCAGCATATCTTGCCGGCTTGGCTGTCGGATACTGGGATAGCCAGGATGAAATTGCTAAACAATGGGCAATTGACAGGAAGTTCGAACCGAAAATGGACGAAGAAACTCGTACTAAACTTTATGAAGGCTGGAAAAAAGCAGTTGCAACAACTAGAACTTTTAAATAATCAAAAATAATGTTATACTAATATAGAAAAGTTAATTATTTGTCCAAAGGTACGGAGGACTGCAAAACATTATCACATCGGTAATGCCTTTTGCAGTCCTTTTTTCATCATTAAACACTATTAACATAGTGTAAAAGGAGGAAAATATTATGAAATTTTCTAATAAAAAGAGGTCTGAAGCAATAGAAAGACTGAAGTCTGAAAAGCATGATGTTCTTGTCATTGGCGGAGGAATTACCGGTGCAGGCTTAGCTTTAGACGGAGTAACAAGAGGATTGAAAATGGCTCTTGTTGAAATGCAGGACTTTGCAGCAGGGACATCAAGCAGATCCACAAAACTGGTTCACGGCGGTCTCCGTTATCTGAAAAACTTTGAAGTAGGACTTGTTGCAGAGGTCGGGAAAGAACGGGCAATTGTGTATGAAAATGGCCCGCATGTTACCACACCGGAATGGATGCTTCTGCCCTTCCATGAAGGCGGTACTTTCGGAAAATTTATGACTTCTGTAGGCCTCAGGGTATATGATTTCTTAGCCGGGGTGAAAAAAAGTGAAAGAAGAACAATGCTTTCACCGGAAGAAACACTTCAATTGGAACCTCTCGTCAAAAAGGATGGCCTTAAAGGCGGAGGCAAATATGTCGAGTATAAAACAGATGATGCCCGGTTAACTATTGAAGTGATGAAGGCGGCAGTGGAAAATGGAGCAGTGTGTGTGAACTATGCAAAAGTTGAGGAATTGCTTTATGAAAACGGCCGGATTATCGGAGCAAAGGTCAGAGATCTTGTTACAGATGAAGTATTTGAAATAACAGCCAGGAAAATTATTAATGCGACAGGTCCGTGGGTGGATCAAATCAGGGAATTGGATAAATCTAAAAAGGGCAAAATGTTAAGACTTTCAAAAGGGATCCATTTCGTTATTGATCAATCAAGGTTTCCGTTAAAGCAGGCTGTTTATTTTGATACACCTGACGGCCGGATGGTTTTTGCCATACCCCGTGCAGGAAAAACATACGTGGGAACAACAGATACATTTTATGATGAAGATATTGTTAATCCCAGCATCTTGGCTGAGGATCGGGATTACCTAATCAACGCAGTCAATTATATGTTCCCTGATGTAAAAATTACAAAAGAAGACGTAGAATCCAGTTGGTCAGGTGTGAGACCGCTTATCTGGGAAGAAGGCAAGAATCCTTCTGAAATTTCCAGGAAAGATGAAATATGGGAATCTGACAGCGGCTTAATTACCATAGCCGGGGGCAAACTGACCGGCTACAGGAAAATGGCGGAAACAGTGATGGACCTCGTTTCCAAAAAGTTTGAAAAAGAAGGTTACAGAACTTTTACGAATTGTCAAACAGTAAATCTCCCTATGTCAGGCGGGAATGTCGGCGGTTCCTCAGGTTTCAAAAAGTATATTGCCGAACAAACAAAAGCCGGCATGGAATTGGGATTGTCAGAAGAGGATGCTAAACATTTGGTATCTTCATATGGCTCAAATGTGCCTGTATTGTTTGAAATCATCAAAGAAGAGGGGCAGGAAGCCGAAACATACAATCTTCCTTTACCGGTTTTCGCAAAACTGAAATATGCCCTGGAACATGAAATGGCACTTACTCCGGTTGACTTCTTAAACAGAAGAACGGGTATGATCCTTTTCAATGTTTCCCTTGCTAAAGAATGCAAAGATGCTGTTGTGAATTATATGGCAGATTACTTTGACTGGAATAATGAAACAAAAAATAAATACTCCAAACAATTGGAAAAGGCGATTTTAGATGCCACTGTCCCCCTTGATGAACAGTAAAAGAAGACTCCCGTCAAATCGGGAGTTTTTTTTGCAGTTATTTAGCGGGTGTGCCGGAAAAAAGACCATATTCTTGGGTAAATTGTGCAAATTATTCCTGATTGCCGGCAAAGTCAAAATCAATCATCCGGGTTAATATGAATAATGATTGATTCGCCGCGATTTCGGAATAATAATCCGGGGTCACTGTCCTGCCCGGTGGCCATTTGCAAATTCCGGTGGTCATCTTCAACAGACTTCCGCCTTTTTTATGTTCTATTCAGAAAACTGTAAATGCTTTGTTTATTGACCTCCACCCGGCATTGCTTTATTAAATCATTTTTAATATAATGAAATTGCCAAAAATAGTGATGTTATCGCAGTGACTGACGACAATGTGGAATTGACCACCGGGGAGCTGCAAAAATACATTATGCCGGTCGTCTGGGCGGAGAGAAGGGCGCACCTTGTCTCTTTTTATATTTTTACCAGGAGGGAATTTACTTGGGAGATAAACTGATTTTAGACGGAAAAAAAGTATCAAATGATGTGAGAGAGGCTCTGAAACCAAGGATTGCCGCCTTAAAAGAAAAGGGAATCCAGCCCTGTCTGGCGACAATTCTCGTTGGCGACGATCCTTCTTCAGCAACTTATGTAAGAATGAAAGGGAACGCGTGTGAGCGTTTGGGGATTGAATCGAAGCGCATACATCTTCCGGCTGAAACAACAACGGAGGAACTCGTTCAGGTTATTCAAGATTTGAATAATGACGAAAAAGTACACGGAATTCTTTTACAGCATCCTGTACCGGGACATATTGATGAACGGAAAGCATTTGAAACGATCTCCATTGAAAAAGATGTGGACGGGGTGACAAGCTGGGGATATGGCCAGACGGCATTAGGCTTTGGTTTGTATCCTTCCTGCACTCCGGCAGCCATTATGAAAATTATGGAGTATTACGGCATCAGCGCCGAAGGCAAGCACGCCGTTGTAATCGGAAGAAGCCCCATTCTTGGAAAACCCGTTTCTGCATTATTATTGAATGCAAATGCGACAGTCACAACTTGTCATTCATACACAAAAAATTTACCGGAGATCGTAGCTCAGGGAGATATTGTTGTAGCAGCAGTAGGAAAACCTGAATTTATTAAAGGAGAATGGCTCAAGGAAGGGGCTGTCGTTTTGGATGCCGGATATAATCCGGGAAATATCGGGGATGTGGAGTATGAATCATGCTTAGAAAAGGCATCAGCGATTACTCCGGTACCCGGCGGAGTTGGTCCGGTCACTATTTCCATGCTGCTTAAGCATACGGTTGATGCAGCCGAAAGAAAACTTGCTGAAATGGAATAATTCTGAAACCAAATGAGGAAAAATATATTTTGATTTATGATCCGGCATGTGAAGACAATTCATATTTAAAAAGGAAAAAATAATTATAATATTTTTGAATGATATTGTTTATACCCGCCTTTATAACAGGATCCCTGTGACATTTTTTCAAAAATGGAACTGTAAAATCCGTAGAAAGGCGGGTTTTTTTTGATCAAATTCTTCCCCCAAAGAACAAAACAAGCTTTTGTTCAAAAAATCGCGGAAAGTACAGGAAATCGAAAAAATTCTCCAAAATCAGGGATATAAAAATGCGTTTATAGGCAGAATAGAAATGAGATGCATGATTCAAGTGCATCAAATGTTTTTGAACTTTAGGAGGATTATAATGGCAACAGGTAAAGTAAAATGGTTTAATTCAGAAAAAGGTTTTGGGTTTATTGAAATGGAGGGTGGCGAAGACGTTTTCGTTCACTACTCCGCAATTCAGGCGGAAGGATTTAAAACACTTGAAGAGGGCCAGGAAGTTACCTTCGATATAGAGGAGGGCCAGCGCGGGCCCCAGGCAGTCAACGTAGTAAAGTCATGAACTCCGGGAGCCCTGTACAGGGCTCTTGCTTTTTTAGTAGCGCTAAAAGAGACAAGAGAACAGCCATTATGCGAGGGAAGGTTTACGGCTGAACAGCTGCATATCCCGGGACCGGCAGTTTGTCTTCATGTACGCAAAAGATTTGTTAAGATTGTTTTGCAATAAGTTCTTTACAATAATTAAAAATTTCAGCTTCCTCTTCTTCATCCAAAGCAAAGTCAAGGACTTTTTCTGTTTCGTTTTCGATGATATGATAATGTAAAATTCGTTCGCCGTCTTCATCAGAGATAAAAAGCACTTTCACCTTTAATCCACTCTTTGAAAAGAGTTCATCCTCTTCGGGAACAGTAATATGTACAAAAATTTCATATCTGTCTCCTGACAATATTCCGAACGGATCGTTAAGCTTTTCTATGGTATGTCCGACTATTTCCAAGAATTTTTCCATCCTTTCACGACAGGTCATTAAATACATTCCCATTTTAACCGATCTTGCTCTTCGCTAAAACCCTTTGTTATGAATCCAAAAAGGTTTTTCTTTGCAGGGACTAAATCCTCCCTGTCGAAGGGATTGAACTATACAAATTTATGCAAAAATGTTATTATTAAGGATAAAGATATTGCGTTTAACTGGAAATTAATATATCATTATAAGTTACGCCCTTCATTATTGCTGTATTTTTTGTTTTCTTTTATCCGCTTATCTTTAAGTCTGTAAAAGAATGATATTTAGGAGTGAGATAATGGGGTTTGGGAGAAAAAACCAGCAGGAAATTGTAAAAGAGGAAACAAAAATATGGGTGTGTACGTCTGCAAATTGTAATTGTTGGGTCAGGGATAATTTCAAAAGCAGTGAGGTACCGGCATGTCCGTTGTGCAACAATGAGATGGAACCGACCACAAGAGTGCTTGAAGTCATCAATAATCCAAATAAAATATAGGAGCTTTTTTGAGCGCGTTCAAAAATTTTCTGATTTTTTCAGGCGGCGAAAGAGCCTGATTGGTTTGCCGGGGCTGGCTTTTAAAAGTCATCCCCGGCTTTGTTATTGCGATATCTCTTTGCAGCCCTGCAAGATTAATTGGTAATAATCAACATCGAGCCATTGGCCGAATTTAAAACCTGCTTCTTTTAAACGGCCTGCAAATTGGAATCCAAACTTTTTGTGGAGTTTGACACTTGCGGCGTTTCCTGCGGTAATGAGAGCAATTATGGAATGGAAACCGTGTTTTTTTGCACGGTTAATAATCTCTTTCATCAAAAGGCTGCCAATTCCTGCACCCCTGTGTTTGCCGGAAAGGTAAATGGATATTTCACAAGTATTTTTATAGGCAGCCTTTTTATGAAAAGGGCTCAGGCTGCAGTAGCCAAGAACTTCTTTTTCGTCTTCGGCAACGATGAGAGGGTATTTTTCACCGAATTGTTGAAACCAGGTTAACCGGTCCGCCAATGTTTGTTCCTCAAGATCAAAGGTGGCAGTTGTTGTCCGCACTGCTACATTGTATATGGCCAAGATCTCCGGCAAATCTTCTGCAACAGCATCTCTGATTTTGATCATGATTTCCTCCCCGAAACAATTCATAAATGATGGTCAGTTTTATTTTAGCTTTTTTTATTGAATGATCCCAGACGGCTGTAAATATTTTAAAAAGATAGTAAATTGTTTGCCTGAGTTTGGGCCGGATTGCTAAAGGAATAATCACGAAAATTTCTTATGAATGACAGACTGTTTTTCATGTAAGATGCCTTCCATGAATTACCAGATAAAATTAATCCCGGATTATGTATAATTCTTTTATAAGGAGTGAGGAATGTGGATTTATTTAATTTCATTCTTCCAGGTTTTATCCTCGGCGGATTTTTTCATTTCCTGGCCAGAGGATATAAAAATACGAAAGATGTTGCTTTGAACCGGGTAAGAATGTGTTCCGGGAAGCAGGGCGGGCGAACTCAGCCGTTTAAGATTTTGCAATTATCCGATTTGCATCTTGAAAATATTTCCATTTCTCCGCATGAACTGTACGAAACACTAAAAAATGAGTCCATTGATTTAATTGCACTTACAGGGGATTTTCTCGATCGAAAAAGAACGATCCCGAAGCTGATTCCATATTTGGAAGTTTTAAATGACTTAAATAGTAAATACGGGATTTTTGCTGTTCTCGGAAACCATGATTATGTGTTAAGAAAGAGAAATTTGCAACGTCTTGAAGAGATTTTTGCTTCATATAACTGTAAAGTCCTTCATAATGAAAGCGTAGCAATAGATGTTCACGGAAAGACAGTCAATATTATCGGAATAGATGATTTTAGTACGGGAAGAAGCGATCTTGCCGCATCCTACAAAGAAGTTCACAATGGACCGATCCTGGTGTTAACACATGATCCGAATGTGGTATTACAGATGAAGGATTATCATTTTGATTATCTGCTGGCCGGCCATTTCCACGGCGGACAAATATGTTATCCGAAAGCATATCATCTCGTTAAAATGGGAAAAATGCCGAGAATGCATATGATTAAAGGGCTCCAAATGTATGATCAAAAACCCTTTTATATAAGTGAAGGTCTGGGCCAAACCGGTATTAATATCCGGATCGGAAGCCGGCCGGAAATGACCATTCATGAATGGGAACCGGAAGCAGATGTTCAATCTGTTGCTTCTGCTGTTTAATACTGCCGTATGTTGCGGCAGTGTTTTTTATTTAAACCTTTCTCATAGTATGTTCAGTTTTTTGACGGATATATTTCGTAAAATCTTATATTTTATTTTGAACTGCAATAAATTGTCAACATAAAAAGAGTCTTTCCCAATCAACCTATTAAGGAGAGAGAATTCTCTCAAAAGATGGGGAGGGACGAAAATGAGTTCTTTAAAGGAACTGTTTACATTGTTTCGGGGGAAAAAAGGCTGGAATATGATAAAGCTCTTTCCGAAGAAGAGAAGGTCCCGCTCCTGGATTGTCCTGTTATTAAGCGGATTGGGAGCAGCATTGATGGCTTTACAATTCAACCGGAAAGGGATTCGTGATAAGAAAAGAACCAATCCTTCCGCCGGACAGGCTGTTGAGCGGAGCCGCAAACCGCAGGCAAGGAGAATGGATTACAGATGGGCAATGGAAATGGCAGAAGATTTTCTGAAAAAAACCCAGGCTTCAAATAAGCAAAATCCTTAATTCCTGGCAAGAAGTGCATGTTTCTTTTCTAAAATAAGACGCAAATTAAAGATGTATCCGCTAAAGTCAGTATTTAAAAGGCTTATGCCTCTTGCCGAATGAGAAATGAAATTGGGAGGAAATTTTTTTATGAAAAAGAAGCTTCTCATTGGAACACTCTCTGCTGTTATGTCTTTGGGATTTTTAACAGCATGCAATACTGATAAAATCAACAATTTGAATACTCCGGAGGATGTCAACTTTCGTCCTGTCCGCTATAACGAACGGTTTGATAATGATTTGGACAGAAGAAACGATATGTTTCAAAGAGACAACAGAAACACGAACGACATCCGTGACAGACGTGTTAATGACACGGCTCCGGTCCGGGATGAAAGAACATTTGACAGAAACAGAAATATCCGCATGGACCGGGCTGATGATATGAACCGCAGCTTTCTGAACGTCGATGATAATGATGTCAGTAATCGAATCTTTCATATTGATGAAGGCATCAGAAACGAAAATGTTAAAATTCGCAGAGGAAGCCAGATGGGCGGGGAAAATGGAAACATTCACAGATAATCGAGTAGGAGGGAGCGATTAGCTCCCGTCCTCT
>JANWJP010000075.1 GCA_025451895.1 Robertmurraya sp. | reverse complement strand
TATTAGATCCCGAATGGATTACTTTTTATATTAAATGGGAACTAATAAATGGTTTTGGGTCCCGTATTGCAGTGTACCTGCAGCAAACGGGCTCTAAAAACGAATTTTGGATCCCAAGTTTGTCGTTTTAGTTTTGGTATGGGATCTAAAAAAGGAAATTGGATCCCGAATGGATTACTTTTTATATTAAATGGGATCTAAAAAATGATTTTGGTTCCCGTATTGCAATGTACCTGCGGCAAACGGGCTCTAAAAACGAATTTAGATCCCAAGTTTGTCGTTTTAGTTTTGGTATGGGATTTAAAAGGGGGAATTGGATCCCGAATTGATTACTTCTTTCAAAAAAAGGGATCTAAAAAGTAAATTTGTGTCCCGTTTAGATTATTTATCTATCATTTGGGCTCCAGCCTTCCATGTCAGCTCCCGTTTTGATGTATTTCCCTGCAGATCGGGCTTTAAAAATATCCTTGTTCTTTAAAAATATCTGAGTCTTTAAATGAGTCCTTCTCAATATTGCAGAAAGTTGCACTATGCCCCACGCCTAACGGGCAGTACTGCTCAACCTGCCGGTTTCACATACTGCCCGTAAAGGTCCGACAAAGTGCAACCAGGTATACAAAATTAGGATTTAAAAGTTATCTGATTCTTGAAATGAATCCTTCTCAATATTGCAGAAAGTTGCACTATGTGTTAACTTTTGAAGAGTTGAAGGTTAGAGGTGGAGGATATGGGAAAGAGGTATGTCGTTATTGACTTGGAAACAACAGGAAACTCCCCGAAGAATGGAAATAAGATCATCCAATTTGCAGCATGCGTTGTCGAGGATGGAAAAATAACCGAAAGTTATTCTTCATATGTTAATCCGGGGCGGGAAATTCCCCCTTTTATAGAGGAATTGACAGGAATATCTATGAAAAAGGTGGAGTCAGCTCCTAGATTTTCCGAAATTGCGCCGAAAATTGTTTCATTGCTCGATGGGGCATATTTTGTTGCCCATAATGCTTCTTTTGACTTATCGTTCCTGCAGGAAGAGTTGAAGGATGCGGGTTTTCCCGGCTTTTACGGGCCTGTCTTGGATACGGTTGAATTGGCAAGAATTTTATTGCCCACGGCTGACAGCTATAAATTGAATGAGCTGGCTCTTTGTGCAGGAATTGACCATGCCAAGCCGCACAGGGCAGACAGCGATGCCTATGTTACAGCGCAACTTTTTATAATGTTTATAAACCGGCTGTTGGCCATGCCAAGGATCACCATTCTTCAATTGCTGAAATTGTCTAAAAGTCTGAAGAGTGATCTCTCCCTCTTTATCGGAGACCAACTTCACGAAAAAGATAAAAAAGTTGAAGAACTTTCTCCCCGGTTGGAGATTTACCGTGGAATTGCCTTGAAAAAACAGCCTGATGAGGACGTTTTCGTGAGTGAAAAGGCAACAGGGCAAACAGGGCAGCATTATTCATTTCCGGACAGTACAGAGGACAAAGAACGGTTGATGATGCCGGCTTTTGAAAACTATGAAATAAGAAGCGGTCAATTTCAAATGATGGATGTAGTTTTTTCATCCTTTTCAGATAAAGAACATGCCATGATCGAGGCCGGAACCGGTGTCGGAAAATCTTTGGCATATTTGATTCCGGCAGCATATTTTTCAAAAAACAATAATAAAAAAGTTGTGGTTAGTACTTATACAATTCAACTTCAAGAACAATTGCTGAAAAACGATCTTACACTACTTGAAAAAATATTGCCGTTTCACATAAATGTGGTCTTACTGAAGGGAAAAAACAATTACTTAAGTCTGGCAAAATTTGAACAGTCTTTACATGAAGAAGATCAGAATTACGATCATGTCCTGACAAAAATGCAAATTCTTGTCTGGCTGTTGGAAACGGACTCGGGTGATTATGATGAACTTCATCTTTCAAGCGGCGGGATGAGTTTTTGGAGAAAAATCAGTCACGAATATGATGATGATTCTTTTTGGAACATGAATCAACATTGGAACCATTACGATTTTTACTTCCGTGCAAGAAACAGGGCAAATAAAGCGGATCTCATCATTACCAATCATTCGTTTTTATTGGCGGATTTGACCTCGAAAAATTCTGTTCTGCCTTCCTATCATTATTGTATAATTGATGAGGGCCATCATTTTGAAAAAGAGGCAAGCAAATTTTTCGGAGATACCATTGATTATTTGTCCGTTCGCACAGCGGTACATAGTTTCAGACAATTTGAGCAATTCTTGTATCAACGGGATTCTGTTGTTCAAAATTCAGATATGGATCATCCGTTCATAATCAGTCAAATATATGAAGAGTTAAACTGGGAAATGGAAGAGTTTTTTAAGCTTCTTATTGGTTTTGCCAAAACAAGCACAGGAAATCAATCCCATTATAAAATCGAAACCCGTATTTCCGAAAAGATTAATCCTTCTGTTTGGAAAGGAATTGCAGAATGCGGCACCCGCCTTTCTTTTTTGCTGAAAGACTTGATTTTATATGCGGATAAATGGGCCGGCTATTTAAAGAAACAAAAGAGCGCATCGGGCACATC
Source organism: Robertmurraya sp. (assembly GCA_025451895.1). Classification (GTDB taxonomy): domain Bacteria; phylum Bacillota; class Bacilli; order Bacillales; family Cytobacillaceae; genus CALKIU01. The sequence goes on along the minus strand of JANWJP010000075.1, from coordinate 25,486 downwards.
ATATACGGAGAAGGAAGAGACATTGATTCAGGACCTCGGCATGTTTGTCTCCGGACTAGAAGATTTTTATAATAAACTGAAACGCCTGATCATTGATCGTTGTGAATCACAGGCGGTTTGGATTGAGACAGATGAACGGGCACACCACAACTCGACATTTATTTATTCCCGCCCTGTCACTGTATCAGACCGGCTGCAGGAAATTTTTTTCAGCAAAAAGGACAGTGTGGTTGTCACTTCAGCCACTCTTACAGTTAAAAATTCTTTTCGTTATATATTAAACGAGCTCGGACTTGAAACGAATCAATGCCGCTGTATAAGAATTCCTTCTCCTTTTCGTTATGAAAAACAGGTGAAGCTTATTATTCCCAATGATTTGCCTGAAGTAAATGCCGTTTCCCTTGATGAGTATGTTTCCGCTATTTCCGAACATATTATTTCTGTTGCTGAAGTGACAAAGGGAAGATTGCTCATTTTGTTTACTTCGCATGAGATGTTGAAGCAAACATATGAACTTGTCAAGGAGAGCGGATTGCTTGAAGAATACGTTTTGATTGCTCAGGGAATTACAAGCGGGAGCAGAAGCAGATTAACGAGGAATTTCAGGAAATTTAAGAAGGCGATTTTATTTGGTATAAACAGTTTTTGGGAAGGAATCGATATTCCGGGTGAGGATTTATCTTGCCTGATTATAGTAAGATTGCCTTTTTCTCCTCCGACGGAGCCTTTTACGGAAGCAAAATGTGAGTTGATTGCCCGTAATGGAGGAAATTCTTTTTTAGAATATTCTCTTCCTGAAGCGGTGATCCGGTTTAAGCAAGGTTTCGGAAGATTGATCAGAACCAAAATGGATCGCGGCGTGGTTCTTGTTTTTGACAGAAGAATCGTTACAACTTCATACGGCAGGGCGTTTTTACAATCCATTCCAAATGTCCCTGTTAAACAGGCCGACATAACTGAAGTTGTGGCCTTTATTCAAAACTGGTTGTCATAGAGTAAAAAAATACGTAAAATTTCAAAATAACCTACTTCTTTTTATGCGGATATTGTTATAATAATTCTTAAATATTATTATGATATTATTTTTTCAGATATCGATAAACAAGCGGAGGTACGATGTAATATGGAGAGCAGGATAGAGGTCATATCGACTGTAAAAGTCAGTTACAGTCCTGATTTGTATAAAGTTGTTGATTGCTTAAACCGTGCCCTTAAGGACCGCGATTTAATGTTTGGTCTGGCTTTAGATAAAGAAGATAAAAATAAAGCGGTATTTACAATATACCGTACATAACGGGGTATTCGACGTGAAAAAGTGGATATGGGCAGGCGTAATTGTTATCTTGCTTATAATCGGTGCAGGTTTTCTTATTTATATAAAAGCGATGGAGCCTTTTAGTGATGCAGAACAAACAGCTGTTGAAATTGCCAAAAAAGAGGCTTCTCTCACAACCGTTGATGAATTTACAATCTATAACGGTTCAAAGACATATTATATTGTAGAAGGGAAAGACTCAAAGGGTAAACAGGTGATTGTATGGATTCCGGAAGAGGAGAAGAATCGGAAAATCACCATTAAAAAAGCGAATGAGGGAATTTCGAGGGAAGAGGCAGTCCAAATTGTTTCCCGGAAAAAAGCCCCTCTTGAAATAATGTCAGTGAAATTGGGAATGGAAAATAATATTCCCCTGTGGGAAATATATTACCGTTCAAGCAAGGATTCAATAAGTTATTATTATTTAGATTTTGCTACCGGCAAAATGCTTAAAGATATAGAAAACTTATAACAGACTCGGAGGTAAAATGAATGGAAATGCAATTAGCAGAAAGAGTTAAGGCCTTAACTCCATCTACTACATTGGCCATTACAGCAAAAGCAAAGGAGTTAAAATCACAAGGCGTTGATGTTATCGGCCTTGGAGCGGGGGAGCCTGATTTTAATACTCCGCAGCATATTATTGACGCAGCTTATGCTTCAATGACTGAAGGACTTACAAAATATACCCCTTCAGGCGGTCTTCCTGCATTGAAAGATGAAATCATCAAGAAATTTCAGAGGGATCAGGGTATTACTTATACTCAAAAGGAAATCATTGTAACCAGCGGGGCAAAACATGCTCTTTATACTTTATTCCAAGTAATCCTTAATGAGGGGGATGAAGTAATCATCCCGACACCGTTTTGGGTCAGCTATCCTGAACAGGTTAAATTAGCCGGCGGGGTTCCTGTGTTTGTGCAGGCATTGGAGGAAAATAATTTTAAAATTACTCCTGAACAACTTCGTGAGGCGATAACAGATAAAACAAAAGCGGTTATTATCAACTCACCGAGCAATCCGACGGGTATGATTTATAATAAAGAGGAACTTCTGGCATTAGGCGAGGTTGCTTTGGAAAAAAATATTCTTATTGTTTCCGATGAAATTTATGAGAAACTCGTATATGGCGGCCATAAACATGTGTCGATTGCCGAACTCTCTCCGGAATTAAAAAATCAAACAATTATCATTAACGGGGTTTCAAAATCCCATTCCATGACGGGCTGGAGAATCGGTTATGCAGCAGGCGATGAGAAAATCATCGGAGCAATGACTAACTTGGCAAGCCACAGTACTTCAAATCCGACGACACCTTCCCAGTACGGCGCCATTGCGGCTTATGCAGGTCCGGAAGAGCCCGTATTGGAAATGAAGGCTGCATTTGAAGAAAGATTAAACATCATTTATGAGCAGCTTATTCAAATTCCCGGTTTCAGCTGTGTAAAACCGCAAGGGGCATTTTATTTATACCCGAATGTCCGCAAAGCGGCTGAAATGACAGGATATGAGTCAGTTGATGCTTTTGCGGCAGCATTGCTTGAAGAAGCAAATGTCGCAATTATCCCCGGTTCCGGATTCGGTACACCGGATAATATCCGTCTTTCCTATGCGACATCCCTTGAAGCATTAGAAGATGCGGTCAGCAGAATCAAACGGTTTGTGGAAGAGAAAATGAATAAATAATAAATTTTGTAAAACGGATGGCCTTTAAGGCTGTCCGTTTTTCCGCTTTCGCTTAAGTTGGTTTCCTCTTTGAAAAACGGGTTCTTTCTTTTTTTAAACTGTAATGAATGGATAATTATTAACTTCTGCACGGAGTTCTTTTAAAGTCCGGCAATAATCTTTTGTTCTCCGTATAGAAATGTCCGGCTGTATGAATTCACCATACTTGTTGCATATGCTTCATGATATACTTAGATAGAGGTGTCCGGCTATGAAAGATAACTTTATTCAATGGGTACGGGAGGGAAATGTAACAATCCCCAATACACTGCTTAATAATTATAAACAACTTGGTTTGAATGAAGAGGAACTGGTAGTGCTTCTTCAGGTCTATTCATTCCTGGAAAAAGGCAATGATTTTCCCACCCCGGATGAAATTTCTGCGAAAATGACGATTTCTGCCAGCCATTGTGCAGAATTGCTGCACAAATTGATCCAGCACGGTTTTATTGCAATTAAAGAGGGAACCTCCGAAGAAGGCATCCGTTTTGAAAAATACACAATTGAACCGCTGTGGGAAAAGCTCGCCGAGTTTTTTCTCATGCAGAAACATGTTGAAAAAAAGACGGAGAAAGAAAGAAAAGGAATGGATATTTACACAATTTTTGAACAAGAATTTGGCAGACCGCTTTCTCCGATTGAATGTGAAACACTGGCGATGTGGCTTGATGATGACCGCCATGATCCGGTAATTATTAAAGCTGCTTTGAAAGAAGCGGTTATTTCCGGAAAGGTAAATTTCCGTTATATTGACCGGATTTTGTTTGAATGGAAGAAAAATGGCGTGAAAACGATCGAACAGGCGGAACAATACGGGAAGAGATTCAGGCAGTATCAGAATAAAAATCAACGCCCCGGTGCGGCGAAGCCATCACAGGCCCCTAAAGACATTTTGTATTATAATTGGTTTGAGCAACAGTGAAATGATGCATCCCGTTGCCAATAATTCCTAATGTTTGCAAGTGATTTGAACTTGAAAGACACAGAAAAAGAAGTAAGAGAGGAAAAAGATGTTAAGTAAAAAACAAGTGAAGTATTGCATTGATAAAATGGGGGAAATGTTTCCTCACGCACATTGCGAACTCGTTCATTCTAATCCGTTTGAACTTTTGGTTGCCGTAGTATTATCAGCTCAAGCAACTGATGCACTCGTAAATAAAGTAACGAAAAATCTTTTCCAAAAATATAAAACTCCCAGGGATTATATGGATGTCCCGCTCGGGGAATTGCAAGAAGATATTCGTTCCATCGGATTATTCCGTACTAAAGCGAAAAATATTCAAAAGCTGTCACAAAAGCTGATTGAGGAGTACAACGGAGAGGTGCCCCGTACGCAGGAGGAATTGGTCAAGCTCCCCGGGGTCGGCAGAAAAACGGCAAATGTTGTTGCTTCAGTGGCTTTCGGAGTGCCGGCTATTGCAGTGGATACACATGTGGAGCGCGTCAGCAAAAGACTTGGCTTCTGTCGGTGGAAAGACTCTGTTCTTGAAGTAGAAAAAACATTGATGGAAAAAATCCCTAAGGAAGATTGGTCCATAGCCCATCACCGGATGATCTTTTTTGGCAGATATCATTGCAAGGCACAAAATCCACAATGTGAGATTTGTCCTCTTTTAGAACTGTGCCGCGAAGGAATAAAGCGCATGAAAAGGAAGAAGGCAAATGAGTAGCAAGATAACGGTGAACGTGCCTGAAGAACTGAAACATCCGCTCTTTTTTCCAACCGGTGAAATTACCTGGGAAAAGAGTGATGAAAGCTGTTTAAATGTCCGTGTACCGTTCATTTATGAGGCTGCTTTTTTTACGGGCAATCCCGGTCTTAAACCGTGGGAGAACTACAAGCAAAGTATTCCGGCGCTCCTTAATGAATGGGAGAAGATTAAAGAGCCTTTGCAGGAGTATTTTGCAAAAAGACGGAAAAAAGAGGCTGCTGTGTTAATGAAAACGGCGACGGCTTATTTTCTGGAATTTCTTTTTTGGACAAACGGAAAACCTGTAAAGCTGTTTCCCCGTATTTCCTATGAGGAACTGGAGTTTGTGCCGGTGAATATTGAAGAACGGCTGGAATTTATAATTGCCCGGCAAAATCTTTATCATTCCTCGGTACAGCTTGTTGAGCTTTTTCATGAAATGAAGAAACTGTATGCCAAATTGACGGCGATTAACCCTAAATATCCACGGTCCTGTTAATAATGATGTTTTTTCGGCCCGTTCATGTCAATACAAAAGCAGCGGGATACATTGCCGTTTCCTGCAGCCGGTTTGTTTAGAATGATGAGTCATGATTTCACTCCCCTGCCTTTAAAATAATATAAAAAGCAAATAAAAGCGTCCCGGAACGGTCCGGGACGCTTTTATATCTATTTCAGAATTTTATTATTTTGTTCACTTTGCTGCTTTTGTTATTGAGGCTCGGTCCGCCGGTCTTGGTTATTTTGAGGCTGGAGATCACGGGATTGGGAACCGTTGCCCGGAGGCGGCTCATCTTGATTTCCCTGGCCAGTGCCTCCGTTGCCATTGTTATTACCTCCGCCATTATCATTATCATTGTCATTTCCGTTTTGATTTCCCGGATCGTTACCACCCGGGTCTCCGCCGTTTGGCGGATCCGGTTCATCCCCACCAGGTTCTTGTCCGTCTCCGCTTTGATTATTTCCGCCGTTATTTCCATTTGGGTCAGATGGGTCTTCATTGCCGGAATTAGAACCGTCCGGCACTTCTACTGTTGCCGTAGCGGGAGGACTCTTGACCTCTCCTTTAACTGCTGTAACAGTGAATGTATAGGTGCCTCCTTGTGGAGGAATGAAAATGAAATTTTTGAGCTTTGTTTTTGTCAAATGTTGCTCTTCCTGGTCGTTCAATTGCACGGTCAATTCAAATTCCGCTTCTCTGTCATCATGTTTCCATTGCAGAGTAATGGTCTTTAATTTTTTGTGATACTCTGCCTTAAAGTTTTCCGGAGCCGTCAGCAGATCGCCTTCAAAAACCTCTGTCGGGCCATGGCCTTTTACTGCGTATTCAATGATCACCTGGTCGTCCGGAGTTGATTCGTTTGCCAGTTTGGCAGGCAATACATCTTTTACAATTCTCACGCTTTCCACACTGTTAGGCATTGTAAAGTCTGCCGGCCGTTTTTTCTTGGAAACATGAGACATCAAATTTTTAAACAAAAGCTGCGGAAGTCTTTGTTGATTACCGATCAACCCGTTTTTATTCTTATGTTCATAGCCGACCCATACAGCAATCGTGTAGTCTGTTGTATAACCCACAAACCAGGAATCAGGTACTGCACCCGGAGGGATTTTATATTTTTGTTGTTCTTCTTTAGTATAGTTGGTTGTCCCTGTTTTTCCCGCCACCGGCAGTCCCGGGATGCGGGCGTGTGTTCCGGTTCCGGATGTCAGGACGTCTTTTAACATATCGCTAATCATAAACGCCGTATAATCATGCATCGCAAGCGTGGTTTCCGGCTTCATGTTCAGCTTTGTTCCGTCTCGAAGTTCAATATGAGTGACAGCATATGGTTCGGTATAAAAGCCGTTGTTACCAAAAGCACTGTATGCTCCGGCCATTTCCAGTGTGGATACTCCCTGGTCCTTGCCGCCGATGCCTCCGATTGAATATGCTTCCTGCGGGTCAACAAAATCAATTCCTAAATTTCTTGCAAATTCCGCGGCCTTTTTAACTCCCACGGCCTGTGTTGCCTGAAGGGCCGGAATATTCCGGGATAATACCAATGCCTTACGGGCGGTCATCGGTCCCATATGCTTACTGTCCCAGTTATTAATAGGTGTACCGTTAGAATAGGTGTATGGTTTATCCTCCAGCATATGGAAGGTTCCCCATTTTAAATATTCAATGGCCGGGCCGTAAGCAAAAATCGGCTTAAAGGTTGAGCCGGGTTGTCTTTTTGCATCTGTTGCAAAATTGAATCCAAATGTTACTTTTTGGTTGCGTCCGCCGCCGAGGGCGCGAATCGCACCTGTTTTTGTGTCAAGAAGGGTAATCCCCGCCTGTATTTGGTCATTTGGGAATTTGACAATCTCATTGCTGTTGAGAAGCCTGTCAACATAGTCCTGGGCAGCAGTATCAATGGTTGTATAAATTTTCAATCCATCAGAAAATGGATTAATCGAAGGATATTTTTCCTTGATTTCTTTGACAGCATATCCGATGAATGAATCATACGGAATGTCGTTCTTCTGCCTTTCTTCTTCAGGGACTAAAGAGGCCGTTAAATCTTCCGCCTGTGCTTCCTTCATTTGCTTTTCTGTAATAAATCCGTGCTGATGCATTAAGGACAGAACAATGTTCCGTCTTTTTTCTGACTTGTCCGGATTTGTAAACGGGTCGTAATTGGCCGGGCTTTGCGGTATTCCTGCCAAAGTAGCAGCTTCCGCAAGGGTTAATTCATCAAGTTCTTTGTTAAAATAAGCTTTGGCAGCCGTTGCAATCCCGTGTCCGCCCGTTCCCATCCAGTTTTTGTTGACATACATTTCAAAAATCTGTTCTTTTGAATACTTTTGCTCCAATTTATAAGCAAGCCATGCTTCTTGTACTTTCCGGGTAATGGTCTTTTCAGGGTTTAGAAAGTAATTCTTGACGACTTGCTGGGTAATGGTGCTTCCTCCCTGTGCGCCGAACCCGTCTCTAAAGTTGGCGATCACCGCACTGCCCAGACGGAGAAAGTCAATACCGTGATGCTCAAAAAATCTGACGTCCTCGGTTGCAAGTACCGCATTTCTAACCAATTCGGGAATGTCATCATATTCTACATAGTTTCTTTTTTCAGCACCAATTTCTGCGATTAACTTACCATCTTTATCGTAAATTTCCGAGGAGATGGGGTCTTTTAACAGAGCCTCATCCAGTTCGGGAGCGTCTTTAACCATATAGGCAAAAGCGCCAAGACCGCCGATGAAACCGATAATGCCAAGTGCAGCGCAGATGACAACGATCCGCTTGAATATCGTTTTTGCTTTACTTTTCTCTTTTTTTGCCTTTTTTTCGGCTTCCAGAAATTTTCGGCGCTCCTCTCTTGTTCGATAATTATTTGCCATGGTGGTTCCTTCCTTTCTTCTAAATCAAACCGTAAAGCTAGGTAAGATGGTAAAGACTGTCAATAATTTTTATATAGTCGATTCTGGGTTGATAGCCGAGGGGAATGAAATGCCCCAGCTCTTCGATTTCAGTCTTTTTAATAGATTTCCGGCCGCCCTTCTCCATCCTGTCCCAAAATTGCAGCAAATGCTTCCCTTCAAGAAAATAGATTTCTTCAAGGGCAGAGAATCTGAGGATGACAAATGCGATTCCATCCTGGGCCAATACCCGGCGTATATGCTCGATTTGATGGGCATGGAAATTTTTTAAAGGAAAAGAAGTCTTATATCTTGTTTCCTTTGCCTCAAAATCTATATACCTTCCTTTATATACGCCATTATAATCAGTAGTGGATGCTTGTTTGAAATAAGCCTCTTTAATGACTGCCGCACTTCGTTTCGGGTAGTCCACCTGGACAATTTGCACGGGTGTCGGTTTTTTATGAATGACAGCGATCCCCTTTTGCAAATAAAATTGATTTGTTGCGTTTAAATCTTCTTCCAGTGTCATGCCCCGGTTGCTGAAAGCATAATCTTTTTGTTTCGGGGCGGTTTTTTTTTCGGCGGACGATTTGTATTTCTTTCCATTTGGATAACGAATGGTCATGATGCCACCCCTTTAGACTACTAATTATCATATCAAAAAGGCATCTGTTTTGGTTGAATAAAAAGCACTAATTAACAAATCCTATCGATAAAAGTGCTCATGAAAGGATAAGCAATGAAAATAAAGCCGTTTTTGAGAGTTTCAGAGAAGAAGCTTCTTGAAATAATAGCATCAAAAACCTTTTCCTGCAATAAAGATAATATTTCACGGACAAATGCCTATTTTCAGTTTTTTCAGCAATATCCGGAGATTCGCTGGGCATTTTTAGCACATATGGTCTCAAGAAATGCCGGATGGAGTATGTGTCACCTGGAAGGTGCTCTCTTATCCAGACTACTGGAGCCTGAAAAAAGGCGGGAGCTGTTCCACGCCTATGAGAGGGCAAACTGGTTGATTTTTCAGGACGCCTATCCCCAGCTCCTTCTCTATCATTATTCGACGAAAGCCGGCAAGCCAATGTTTCATCTTTGCAAATAATTCCACATATCCCTCTTTATGGAGGCTGAATGGGACTTTTTTTGGCACAGGAAGGATATGAACCGGCTGATGATTTCTTTAATTATAAATGAACAAAATGTCATTCAGCGCCCTGTTCTGGAGAATTCCGTTTTAAAGAAGAAGGTTTTTCATACGGCTAATTTTCTTTTTCAAGACTGGCTCCATTTCAGTTTTGTTCTTTTTCCCACAATGGAAGGAAGGCTGTTCGGTGCCAGTGTAAACGGGTTTCGATCGGTGACTAAAAGAATTGATCTTGGGAAAAGACTTGCTGATATTCTCTTCGATGAAACCCTTTTCCCGGATATTTACCGGTTTGCAGCAAATACTCCCCATACCGGTTCCAACGCCGATTTTGAACAGTATCTTTCCTGGAAACAGCCGGTTACGACTCCGCCTTTGCATTCTGTGTATCCTGTTATTCGTCATCAGCGCGGGAAAGTATATGACTGGTCTTTGTCCACAAAATTGCGCCGGAAATGGTTTTCAAAGAAAATTACCCATCGGCACCCGATACATTTGACTGACTGGTATAAAGATAAACAAGAACAACTTCAGGGATTAGCCTTATTAAAGGAGTTCTTTTCGCGGATTGGTAAAAAGTAATCCATAGTTCACATTTATCAAAAAAAGAGGCAGAGGGTGCTGATAAAAAACCCCTTGCCTCTTTTCTGTCAAGTAGACGGTCGATTTGGTCCTTCCAGTTTCTTGTCTCCATAACCCGGTTTTGTTTCTTCCTGTTTCTTTGCTGTTTGTGTATTTTGTTTGTCTGTTCTTTTCATGAAAACACCTCCGTTTATAGGGTGTGCTTAATTGCTGAAACCATACTTTGCTTTTGTCGAAAAGAATCAGCAGGGAAGAAATAATCTTCTATCTTTAGCGAATCGGCTGTTGTTTTGTCATCCATGAAGGAGTCTTTTATGAAGGGGCGAATACATGTACAAAACAATAAACTTTAAAGGAGGTACAGAGAAAGGTGAAGGAAACAAATTTGCAAAAAGAGGAATTGTTAACTGTGCTGTCGGAGATTTATGATCAATTGCAGGAACTGGACTATGCTTTGGAAAAACATTTTTCGGACTTCCGCACTGATTGGATTCGGAAAAAGGAAAAAGAACTCAACGATTTTGAACAGGCATTATTAAAGATGGAAATAAACTATTATAAGAATTGCAATGATGCGGGATTAAGGGGAGGAGAGCAGCGCAGAAAGCGGACACTTCTTAAACTTAAACCATCCTATTAATAAACCTATTAAATTTTCTTTATTTGTAGCTGTTTCAGGCTACTTTTTATTTTGTCTGCATTAAAAGACTCTGTACAAAGAGGGGTACAGAGCCTTTTATCATCAGAAATACCGGTCATGTATGAAGGAGTTTTCACTGCTTGCATCGTCGGGGAATTTTGCCCCTAAAGCCTCAAGCTCACGAACTAGTATTTTATATTCGCTGGAAGCAATTTCATTATAAATATAAGCTTTTCTTGCAAAATCAAGTAATACGTTGGCATCCTCTGCAGTATATTGTCTTTCTTCGAAAAATTTCTTTTTTAGCTCGTGAACGCGCATGAATAAAACCCCTTTCTTTTGCATCTTATAAATTTACAATAATATGTAAAACCAGTCCCATCCTTTTGCATACGTATATCCTAACACGAAATGACTGAATTGTTCCATTTTCTAAAAATTAAAACTTCCGACAACTTATTTCAACTTTAGACAAACAAACTCGATTATTGTTAAAAGATGGAGCATATTCGCGAGCCGTTGCGCAGGTTGTTCTTACACAGGAATGCTTTTGACCTGCAATTTTGAAAGTCACCGAATGGGCGGATTTATCATAATATAATCTGTCAGGAACGGAGAATTTCCAGTGAATAAAGAGACCTCGAAAAGCACAGCAACAGGGAGGGTTTTCAATGATGGAAAGCCGGACAGACAGAAACAGTTTTCCCCTCCGGCCCCTCCGGCCGCTCCGGGGCGGACCGGCCGGAGTTCCACCGCTGTTTCCGGAGAAGATTGCCCCGCCCGGACCTTATTACAGCCAGCCACCCAAAGGCCATTTTCTGCCGCAGATGTTTTCCTGTTTTCCCGCTTATTATGGGGAAGTGTATGAACGGCAATCTTTTGATAGACACGGATATTATTGTCCGGGAAACATTCCCGTGTTTATGCGGATGTATGGGAGAAACAGTTTTTATCATCCTGTGCCGTGGCCTTCTGACATTTCCGGCGCTTATCCATATTTTTATAGCGGGAGCAAAGAACAGGAAATACCTGTTGAAATACTGTGGCAAAATCCTCTTCAACCGCCTGAGCAGCAAACAAATTACGGGGGAACAGGTTTCCCGGGTCAGATAAATCCTTACGGTTACCCTTATCCGAAACCTGTTCATTTCATGAAACCCCCGACGGGATTGCAGTCAGTTATTAATTCTTTTAAAACGCAGGACGGCACGCTTGATATAAAGAAAATGATTGATACGGCCGGACAGATGGCTTATGCGGTAAATCAGGTTCAAACGTTGGTGAAAGGTTTGGGAGGAATTTTTAAAACTTAGCAGGTAAATGGATTTTTACCGGGCCGGCTCCCGTATCTTTTTCTTTTTGCGTTCAACAAAAAAAGCAGTCCGGTGCCGAACTGCTTATTCATCAAAAATATTAATGTGATATCCTTTTTGTTTTGGGATGCGAATGGTCAAAAGGCCGTTTTTAAAAGATGCTTTGATATCCCGTGGATTAACAGGATGACCAAGATAAATTTGCCGGGTCAAATGCTGAAAAGATTCCTTTCTTTTGTAATGTTGTTTGTGGTTATTTTCTTCAGTTACGATTTCCTCGTGTTTTACCGTGATCGTTACTGATGCTCCAATGATTTCGATGGCAATTTGTTCTTTTTTTACACCGGGGAGCTCTGCCGTAATAATATGTTCATGATCCTTTTCTCTTACGTTTACATAAAAGGAGGGGAAAGGAGTTCTAAAAAGTTCATCCATGTTTTCAAGCAAACCTCTAATTGGCCCTTTGCGAAAAAAGTCGTTCATTGAATGAAACAATTCACTAAAAGGATCAAGAAGTTCTCTTTTCTTTGGATCATCGGGCAGTTGAGAAGCCATTCGGCGCCCTCCTTTATCCAGACATTTTATTTTATTTTAATTTATGCAAAATTTCGGCCGCTGTTACCCGGTACAATGAGGTTTAGAGCAGGGAAGAAAATTATGAAAAAAGCAGCCTGATTTTTGGCTGCCTGAGGAAATGGCGGATCCATTGCAAACTCTAAATTTGCATGCCCGGACTGATGAGCCGGCATGGGCCCGCGTGGTTTAACGAGCTAATAAAAAACCGGGCATGATGACATTACGGATATGCTTATCAGTTTCTCATTCTTCTGACGCCCGGTTTTTATTAAGCTGAGAAGCGATTGTGCCCGGAGCGAATGCGCAGATGTCATGAATTCAATAGCGGTCATACGCCGTTGGCAGGCTCCGGTTTTGCACTTGCCGGAGCTTAATTGAACGTTAATAAGCAAAGAAAATCTGATGGGTTTACCCTGTGATGATTGGGTATTTCATCCTCTTTATTGACCTGACAACTCATCCGGCTCAAAAATAAAATGGCCGTCAGCGTTAATCCGGATTTTTCCTTCTTTTCTCAGTCTCGTTAACGTTCGGCTGACTGTTTCTCTTGATGTGCCGATCATATTTGCCAAATCCTTATTGGTAAATTCGCCTTTTAAAACAAAGCTTCCGTCGTCGAGCTTAGTACCGTGTTTTTTTGCCAGCCTGACAAGAAGTCCGATAATTTGTTCATATGTATTATTTAAGACTTGTTCTTCCAAACGTTCCTGAAGGTCGATAATTTTTTCTCCAAGGAGCCGGAATACTTTTATGGTCAGTTCCGGATCCTCTATCAATACTTGTTCAAATTTGGCAATCGGAACGACAACCAGTTTGGAATCGGAAAGTACTTCAGCATTGGCAGGATAACCGCCCCTGCGGAAAAAGCCGACATGGGGAAACATTTCTCCTTTTTTTAAAATGTTGACGATCTGTTCTTTACCATGTAAGTCATTTTTATATATCTTAATTTTTCCGGAGAATATGAAGTATACATTTTCAAGGGGTTCATCCTGTAAGAAAACGTGACTTCCTTTTTTCCAGGTTCTCGTAATAGAGATATTGATAATTTTTGCAATTTCCTTATCGTTAAGATGTCGAAATAAAGGGAAATTTATCAGTGTTTTTTTTAGATCCTGTACATTCATAGCTGCACCTCATCTGTTAAAGATATATTATATATTAGCAAATTGCACCCATTTATGCATAATAAAGTATTTTTTAACCGGCCGCCATTGTGGTGAGCCGGAATTTGCATTTTTTCCGTCAAGGGAAGAATGATTTTGAAAAACCAAGTGAATGGTCTTTATTTGCGAACGTCTATTCGTTAATATAGTGATAGAGGTGAAAAAAATGAAGGCAAGAAAATCTCTTTCCCAGTTTCTAGAGGAATTAAAACTGGAAAGTTCTTTTAAAGAAAATATAGTCCATTGGCATACAATTGATGAAAAGGAAGCAAAAACGGTGGATCTTCCTGAAGATATAGATGAAAAACTTGCCCGTGCTCTTGAAAGAAGGGGAATCAACCGCCTCTATACACACCAATATTCATCTTATCAACATATCAGGGCGGGAAAAAGTATTGTTGCTGTTACACCGACAGCTTCCGGGAAAACATTATGCTACAATTTGCCCGTTCTTCAATCGATGGTTGAAAATCCGCATACAAGAGCATTATACATTTTTCCGACCAAGGCCCTTGCCCAGGATCAAAAAAGTGAAATTAATGAATTGATTCAAGAGGCGGGTTTGGACATTAACAGTTATACATATGACGGGGATACGTCGCCTTCCATAAGAAGCAAGGTGAGGAAAGCGGGCCATGTGGTGATTACAAACCCGGATATGCTTCATGCGGCCATTTTGCCTCATCATACAAAATGGGTGGCTTTATTTGAGAATTTGAAATATGTCGTTATTGATGAACTTCATATTTACCGCGGCGTTTTCGGCAGTCATGTGGCCAATGTGATCCGGCGTCTTCGCAGAATCTGCCGTTTTTACGGCAGCGATCCTGTTTTTATCTGTACATCGGCGACAATTGCCAATCCGCTGGAACTGGCTGAGCAGCTTACAGAAAAGAAAATGGAATTGGTAGATAATAATGGAGCCCCGAGCGGAAGAAAGCATTTTGTTTTCTATAATCCTCCGATTATTAATAAGCCCTTAAATATAAGAAGAAGTGCAACCCTTGAGGCAAGGAAGCTTGCCGGAGAATTATTAAAAAATAAAATTCAGACTATCGTTTTTGCCAGGAGCCGGGTTCGTGTGGAAATTTTGTTGACATATCTCCAGGAACTTGTTAAGCATCAACTGGGTCCGAAAGCCATCAGGGGCTATCGCGGAGGCTATTTGCCCACGGAGCGGCGTGCGATTGAAAAAGGGCTCAGAAACGGTGATATATATGGCGTTGTCAGCACCAATGCCTTGGAGCTTGGCGTTGATATCGGCCAGCTTCAGGTTTGTATTATGACCGGTTATCCCGGTTCAATAGCCAGTTCCTGGCAGCAGGCGGGTCGTGCCGGCAGACGGCACAGCGAGTCGCTGGTTATTATGGTCGCAAGTTCCAATCCCCTTGACCAATACATTATTCAGCATCCTGATTATTTCTTTGGAAGCAGTCCGGAAACAGCCCGGATAAATCCGGATAATCTTATCATCCTGATTGATCACATTAAATGTGCGGCCTATGAACTTCCTTTTAAATCGGGAGAAGTTTTTGGCTCTTTTGATACAGAGGAAATTCTTGAATATTTGGCCGAGGAGAGGGTCCTGTACAAAAATGGCGACAAATGGTATTGGATGAATGATTCCTTTCCGGCCCATAATGTCAGTCTGCGCTCTGCTTCCCAGGAAAATGTGGTGATCATTGATCAGACGAATATTGCCAAAGTAAGAGTAATTGGCGAGATGGACCGTTTTTCAGCCATGACGCTCTTACATGAAGAAGCGATCTATCTTCATCAGGGAATTCAATATCAGGTGGAAAAATTGGACTGGGAAGAAAAGAAGGCCTTTGTCCGCGAAGTGAAAGTGGATTATTTTACAGACGCCAATTTAGCAGTGGAATTAAAGGTATTGGAAGAGGACAAGAAGCGGACATCTGATCATATTGAAATGGCCTATGGCGATGTAAGTGTGTTGGCTAAAGCGACGATTTTCAAGAAAATCAAATTTGAAACGCATGAAAACATCGGTTCCGGACCAATTTTTCTGCCGGAAGAAGAACTTCATACATCTGCGGCATGGATTTCAATGAACAAAAAAGAAACCGGACTTTCTGAATCAAGACTTGAGCAGGGACTGCTGGGAGCGGCCCACGCCCTCGGTTCCATTGCACCTTTGTTTGTGATGAGTGACCGCAGCGACATTCACGTTGTCCCTCAAGTAAAGGCCGTTCATAATGATAAACCGACGATTTTTTTCTATGACCGTTACCCGGGGGGAGTCGGACTGAGTGAAAAAATTTACGAAGGAATGGAGAACGTATTGCAGGAAACTAAGGCTCTGATTGAGAGATGCGGGTGTGAAAACGGCTGTCCGTCCTGCGTTGGAATGGATTCCCGTACAGAATCAGCCAAGGAAGATGCATTGAGGCTGTTAAAAATGTTTTTGGGAAAATAGACTTTTTAGGATGGTGGGAAGGAAATGAGTTCATTGCGAAAAAAGATTGACCGTATGAAAACTCATCTTGGATCTGAAAACGCGCCGGAAAACCCGCCGCCATCCGCAAACCGGGAATCAGGGGAGAAAACAAGGGCTGATATTCCTTTCTTGGAGCAGTGGGAAAAAGAGAACGTACACCCTTATTTTTTTGACGGGGAATATTGCTTAGTCCGAGAAAAGAGATTTCCTTTGGACTTGAAACACGGTAAATACCGTTTTTCCCAGTTTATTGATGCTGTGTCAGCCTGGCACCGGTCTGAATCATCCCATCCGTTATCGGCAAAGGTTTTTTCTCCTGAGGATTTGTTTTTCTTCGACATTGAAACAACAGGTCTGGGGGGAGGAACCGGAAATACGATTTTTCTGCTCGGCCAGGCCAGTATCGAAGGAGATTCGGTAGTATTAAAACAACATTTTCTGCCGCGTCCCGGCGCGGAGGTTCCCCTTTATCAAAGCTTTTTGGAAAGTATTAATTACAGCACGCTGGTTACTTATAATGGAAAAAGTTTCGACTGGCCATTGGTGAAAACAAAGCATACCCTGATTCGCGAGCATCTTCCCCGTCTCCCGTCTTTTGGACATTTTGATTTATTTCATGCCGCCAAAAGATTGTGGAAGCATAAACTGGAACGGTTAAAGCTTTCCGTCGTGGAGGAGGAAGTTCTGGGAATTAAGCGGGAACATGATATTCCGGGATTTTTGGCACCGATGATCTATTTTGACTTTGTGGAAAGGCAAAATCCGGAAGGAATCATTGCTGTGATGAAGCATAATGAAACAGATATTTTATCGTTAATTACATTGTATATCCATTTAACATTCCAGCTTTTAGGCATCGATCATAAACAAACGGCCAAAGAAATTTTTGAAGTGGGTCGCTGGTATGCTTATTTGGGAGAGACGGGAAGAGCCGCGGAAGCTTTTTCACATGCTGCTGAAAGTGGAGGCGCTGCTTCAATCGAAGCAAAGTTGGCCCTTTCCCGGCAATTGAAAAAACAACAAAAATGGCTTGAGGCTGTAAGACTGTGGAAAGAAGTGGCGGATGGACAACAGAATGATGCCGCTTTTCAGGCATGCATTGAATTGGCAAAGTTTTATGAGCATAAGGAAAAGAATATTCAAAACGCTATCCTGTATGCCAAAAAAGCTGAAACACTTCTTAATAAAGAATGGAAAATGAATCATTCCGAAAAGAACGGCCGGTTGTCAGAGGAAGTTCAAAAGCGGATTCAAAGGTTAAATAGAAAAATTCTGACTTTGTAACAAAATTTTAAGAATTTGCACAAAAATTCGCTACTTCCCTTATTGTTTCACGGAAAACAAATATGTAGAATGTGTAGTTGTTATGAGTATTATTATCACGGGATAGCGAGTGGTGCAGGGTATGCAAAAAGCGTTATTATTTTTATTTTTTCTTGTAATTTGTTTAACAGCAATTATTTTCTCCAGTTTTAAAGACGTTATTTTCTAAAACCTTTTCCAATGGAGATTTTTGGCGGATTCGTGTAAAACTATGGTTTTACACGAATTCACAAAAATCACTCCGTACCAAGTTAAAGAATCATGTAAAATAGGTCAATTAATTAGTACAAGTTCTCCTTTTTTATCATAGTGTATATTGGAATACCATCTATGATGAAAGGAGCTGGGAATATGCATATGCATCAATGTTCAAAGGTCTGGCCCGCCGTTGTACATCCGACGAAATGCTGTGTAAATCACACTTGTTCCAATAACATCGTCCCTCATATTCATCCGTCTCATACGACAACGGTGAATCATGTTCATTTTCAGCACAACCATTATTTTCCTCACAGTCAGTCACAGGTAACTGAGGTAACTCATCAGCATTTTGCCGCACCGCCTGCCCAGGTTCCTCCACGTCCCGGATTTTTTGGACCAGGACCGGGATTTTTCGGGAGATAATGGACAGGCCGACTATTTTTTGGAAAGAGGGAAAGGACAAGGAAACAAGGGCTTTTCAGAGTCCTTGTTTTCGTACATAATGAAAGTAACAACAATGATGGTAAGGAATGGATAACATTTGATTAAAGTTGCAGCTGTATCCGGTTATAAGATGTATGAACTTGGTATTTTTAAGAAATCTGATCAGCGTATAGACATTATAAAGACGGCATTGAGGAAAAATTTTCTTTCCCTTTTGAATGAAGGGCTGGAATGGATTCTTATCAGCGGCGGACTGGGAACAGAACTTTGGGCAGCAGAAGTGGTTTTTTCTTTACAGGAAGAAGGGTATGAAGGGCTGAAGCTTGCGGTAATTACTCCTTTCCTCGATCAGGAACAAAATTGGAATGACGAAAACAAGGCGTGGTATCAATCTGTTTTGCAGCGGGCGGATTATGTGAATTCCATCAGCAAAAAACCATATGAAAAGCCGTGGCAATTTCGTTTGAAAAATCAGTTTTTTATTGAAAAAAGTGATCTGCTTCTCCTTTTCTACGACCCGGAAAGAGAAGGGAGCCCCAAGTATTTGTATGAGGCTGCCGGAAAACACCAGGAAAGTCATAATTATGAGATCAGGCTCATAGACTTTTATGAACTGCAGGAAATTTATGAGGAAGAACGATTGAAGAAACAGGGCTTTTGAGTCGGTATGAAAAGATAAATTGACAAAGAAGATTAATTTTGAAAAAATAGTCTTAAATGCAGGTGAATACTTGAGGTGAGAGTAATGCTTTCTGATAAAATACAATTAACGGCAAAAGATATATTGGAAAAGGAGTTCAAAACAGCGGTAAGGGGATATAAACAGGAAGAAGTGGATAAATTTCTTGATATAATCATCAAAGATTATGATACTTTTAACCAGGTGATTGAAGAATTGCAGCAGGAGAATCTTCGTTTGAAAAAGCAGTTGGAAGAGTCTTCAAAGCGTCCTGCTCCCCAAACAGCAGGCACAACCAATTTTGATATTTTAAAACGGCTTTCAAACCTTGAAAAACATGTTTTTGGCAGCAAACTTTACGACTAATGAATTGACATGATCTTTCTTTAATTACTTTACTTGCCATTGCTTAATTGTTGTTTGATACATATAATAATATTACAAAGTTAATAACGTTCGGGTAATCGCTGCAACGAAGCGCAAGCTCAGTTGTAGAGGAAAGTCCATGCTCGCACAGGCTGAGATGCCTGTAGTGTTCGCGCCTGGCGAATTCATAAGCCAGGGCAGCCGGGCAGTCCGGCTGACGGCAGGGAACATGCCTAAGTCTCATTCGGGATATGGCATAACTACCTTGAAAGTGCCACAGTGACGGAGCCTGAACAGAAATGTTCAGGGTGGAACGAGGTAAACCCCGCGAGCGAGAAACCCAAATTATGGTAGGGGCACCTTCTCTGAGGAAATGAACGAGGAGAAGGACAGGCCGGTTATGGTCTGTAGATAGATGATTACCGCCGGAGTACGAGATGATAAGTCGTTTGCAGTACGATGGTACAAAACATGGCTTATAGAACGTTATTAGCGCAACTGACTGAACAGAAAAGCTCTCCTTTAAGGAGGGCTTTTCTCTTGTCTCTTTGATTTTCAACGGGAGGCACCGGGGGATATGATTAAAAGATCATTGCTGAAAGTGGTATTGAAGGGATAGCCGCAAACATCATTTTTGCCTGTGTGCCGGACCTCCTTTGCCGGAAGGAAGTAAATCCCGGATGAAACCCGGTACATACACTTTAAGATTTAAAATAAAAGACGGAACTTGAAAGGTTTAAGGTATAAATTTCCTGATAATGAATAAAATGAAATTGTGATCTTTTAATGACAAGAAGAAAAAGAAACCAAATTGGGATTGGAGGGCGGTTATGAGACAATCACATCTTGATTTTGCCACTATTTCCCGTGCCTTATCCGGGTCAATTGAAACTTTAAAGGAAAACGGATGTGATGTCCCGGCACTGGAAAAGCTGGCAGATGCCCAGAAGGCTCTTCAGCAGGCTATTTCTTTTTCATGTTCAAGAACCATTTGTTGATTAAGAATACCGGTGGATTTTCCCGGATTTTTTCAGGTTTAAATCAGCACCGTCACAGACCGGCTGTCCCGATTGTTCGTAAGGGGCAGCCTCTTTTTTTTTTTGCTTTTCATGTATAACGGGATATTTCTTTGTACGAAGACTATTGAAGAATAAAAAGGAGGGGACAAGGGAAAGAAGAATCGACTATAATAGATAAGGCAAAATCATCAGAACGATTTCAAATGGGGGATTGCAGCATGCAGAACAGACTGCCGTTTACGCTGTCCGGAAATGAATCTTTTACGGAAAAATTATCCGAATGGATTGGTGATGTATTTTATGACATATTACCGGAAGCCGGCTTTGAATTGCGGGATGAACAAATTTATATGGCTTTTCAACTTGAAAAGGCATTTAAAGAAAAGAAAGTAATGTTCGCTGAAGCGGGAGTGGGTACAGGAAAAACGATAGCCTATCTTTTATATGCGATCTGTTATGCCCGTTATACGAACAGACCGGCCATTATAGCCTGCGCTGACGAAACGTTAATTGAACAGCTTGTAAAAAAGGAAGGAGATATTGCCCGTTTGGAGGCTGCCCTTCATTTAAATATAGATGTTCGCCTGGCAAAATCAAGAGAACAATATTTGTGTTTGAATAAATTGGATAAAGTAAATCCGGATTCGGATTTTACGGATATGATTTATGACCGGCTTCCGTCCTTTGTTTTTGAAGATGCCTCATTGCAAGTCTTTACACCATACGGGGATCGGAAAGATTATCCGGGACTTACGGATGAAGAATGGAACAAAGTCTCCTGGGATTCCCTTCAGGATTGTTTTACTTGTGACCGCAGGCATCGTTGCGGACAAACATTACACAGAGATTATTATCGCGGGGCAAGGGATTTGATTATTTGTTCCCACGATTTTTACATGGAACATATTTGGACAAAAGAATCAAGAATAAGAGAGGGACAATTACCGCTGTTGCCGGAAAGCTCCTGTGTCATTTTTGATGAGGGTCATTTACTCGAATATGCCTGCCAAAAGGCGCTTACATACCGGCTTGAAGAATTTACTCTGGAATCATTGCTGCTCAGATTAATGGCGAATGATGTGAGGGAGCAGACGCTGTTTACGATTGAAGAAGCCCTTTCTGATAATGAACGTTTTTTTGATTTGTTAAAAAAATCAGCCCGCAAAACAACCGGTTCAGAGAAACAAACGGTTGAAAAGACGGAGGATATGATTGAGGCTGCAAAGAAACTCAAGGATACACTTGATCAATTGCTTGAGGAACTCGTTTTTGACAGCGAAATGTACGTAATCAATGAGTATGAATTAAAAATTGTTGAAGAGTACATTGATCAAATCGTTTATTCACTCAGTTTGTTTATTAAAAATTTGAAAGGCATTATTTGGTTTGAAGAGAAAGAAGAGAAAAAAACCCTTGTAATCATGCCCCGGATGGTTGAGGAATTTATGCGTGAAGAAGTTTTTTCAGTGAAAAAGCCATACATATTTTCTTCGGCTACGCTGTCAGCTCACAAATCTTTTGCTTATTTGGCAAACAGCTTGGGAATTAGGGATTATTTATCGTTTTCTGTGCCGTCTCCGTTTGATTATGACCGGAACATGAAAATTTTTATGCCGGTTTTTCACGCCGGCAACTTTTACGAAAAAATGCTCTATACGAAGGAACAACTGCAGGAAACGAATGGCCGGGGACTTGTTTTGTTTACAAATCAGGACGAACTGCAAAAATTTAAGAAATATATGGGGGATGCCGGTTTTGCCGTTTATGCGGAAGGCGAGGCAGAAATCAGTACATTGGTCGCCCGATTTCAAAGGGAACAAGATTCGGTCCTTCTTTCCGTGAATTTGTGGGAAGGACTTGATATACCGGGACCGTCTTTGCAAAATGTCATTATATTTAATTTGCCGTTTCCTCCCCATGACCCTGTATTTACGGCTAAAAGAGAAGGAACCGACCATCCTTTTCAAGAGGTGGACTTGCCCTATATGCTTCTCCGCCTGAAGCAAGGGGTTGGAAGATTAATCCGCACAAGGGAGGACTATGGACAGGTCCATATTCTCGCTGATGATGCCGTTTCTGAGGAAGTGCTCGCGAAAATTCATCAAATGTTACCGGCAAAAATAACCGGATGATCTGAAAACAGCCTGTTCGAAGATGAACAGGCTATTTTTACTCTTCTATTTTTGTGAAAGTAACGATCCAATGATCTGCTTGTACCTCTTCAAGGCTGTGCTCAAACCCTTTTCCTTTTAAAACACGGAGTAACGGTTCAGGCTTAAAAGGGGCATGAAGAACCAATTGATCTCCTGCAGTAAAATTCTTAATTGTATCCATAATTTTATTGAACGGATCCTTTTTCGCTCTAATGTCTTCCCGTACATCGAGTTCAATATTTTTTTGCTCCATTTGAGACAACTCCCTTAAGAATTCTTCCTTTTCTAAGTAAATATTTTGTAAGTGCCGGGCGGCTTTTCCGGATAAAACCGGATCAATCCTCCGTATCACATGTATATTTTTCCCCTGAGAAAAAATAACATCCTTTTTTTTTAGAAAAAACATGCTGAACGGAGAAAAATTGTAAAAAATTTACAATATTTTAAAGACAGCAGAGGGATCATTGTGTTAAAATGGAAAATACCTTGAAAGGGGGCAAATTACATGATAATGGAGGAAAATATTCAGAGAACAGAAAGGGAATTCATGAACTATATAAATAAGATGACAGCTTTTAATGAGGCGCTTTCATTAATCTACTGGGATATGAGAACGGGTGCTCCAAAAGAGGGCCTCAAACAACGGGCTGATGTAATCGGTACTCTTTCTGCAGAAATATTCCGCATGTCCACCTCTGAAGAAATGGCCGCGTTTATTGCCCTCATTACAAAAAAAGAAGTGAACGGCCGTTTATCAAAAATTACGAGAAAAACCATGGAACATTGTAAAAAAGAATATGAGCGAAACCGGCGAATCCCGGCTGATAAGTACAGAGAATATGTCATTCTTCAATCAAAGGCCGAAACTGTCTGGGAAGATGCGAAAAAAACCGGGGATTTTGAATTATTCCGCCCTTATCTGGAAAAATTGGTGGAAATGAAAAAACTGTTTATTGAATATTGGGGCTATCAGGGTAATAAATATAATACTCTATTGGATTTCTATGAGCCGGGAATTACCGTCGACATGTTGGACGAAATTTTTGCAGAACTGCTCCGGAAAATAGTCCCTCTCGTAAAAGCTGTCACCCGTTCCCAACAGAAACCCGATGTACATTTCTTATTTAAATACTTTCCTATAGAAAAACAAAAATCTTTCTGCATGGAAATCCTCAAGCAAATGGGCTACAACTTTGAAGCAGGCAGGCTGGATGTATCTGTTCATCCATTTGCGGCGGGATTAAATCCCGGGGATGTGAGGATCACGACAAAATACAATGACAAAGATTTTCGTACAGCACTGTTCAGTACGATCCACGAAGGCGGCCATGCTCTTTATGAGCAAAACATTGCCGGAGAATTGATCGGCACTCCGTTATGTACCGGAGCTTCTATGGGTATCCACGAATCCCAGTCATTATTTTATGAAAATTTCATCGGGAGAAGTCGTTCCTTTTGGAAAAAGAATTACAGCCTTCTTAATGAATATTCAGGCGGTCTGTTTAACGATGTAACCTTGGATGATTTTTACCGGGCAATCAATGAAGCAAAACCGTCTTTAATTCGAATTGAAGCAGATGAACTGACATATCCATTGCATATAATTATCCGTTATGAAATTGAGAAAGCACTTTTTAACGGAGAAATAAAAGTTGTTGAACTTCCGCAAATATGGAAAGAAAAATATGAACAATATCTCGGAGTGAAACCGGAGCATGACGGGGAAGGGGTATTGCAAGATGTTCACTGGGCCGGCGGAAGTTTTGGCTATTTTCCTTCTTACGCCCTCGGATATATATATGCTGCCCAATTCAAAAAGGCAATGTTAAGAGACCTTCCTCATTTTGATGAATTGCTGGAACAGGGAAATCTGTTGCCAATCAAGAAATGGTTTATTAATAAAGTTCATCAATACGGAAAAATGAAGAAACCGTTGGAACTGCTCAGCGATGTGACTGGAGAAGAAGTGAACCCGGTCTATTTAATTGACCATTTATCAAAGAAATATTCACATCTGTACGGTCTTTAAAAGAGCTGCACGGAAACAAACATAAATGGACGGGATCATAAAAAAAGGGATTTCTTTTCGAAGTCCCTTTTGTGCAAAGGTATGACCATAAATATATAACCAGAACATGAAAACGCTTAAGATTCCATACACCCGCTAATTAGAAACTCTGGAGAAATAAGAAGTAGATACCTACCCAGGCGGCGATGAGGAAAAATCCCATTAAGAAAACGGAAGCAAGTGTGTTTTTTAATGAGGTCTCGTCCTCGATCTTGGTATCGACTGCATTTCCAAATTTTGTTTTCTCCATCCTTCCCACTCCCTTAAAATTGCTCGGTGTGATTTATGTCTCATTATAATAATACAAAATATTATAAAATAATACATCTATTTTTTTGAATTTCATAAATTATTCATTTATAAATTAAACATTGTTAAAAGATTAAAAAGTTGATAAATCAGTGATTTTGCTCACTTTTTTTTAAAATATTTTTTGAATTTTTTATGACATTTTTTTATTTTACTGCTACTGATCATAAATAACGTGTGATAAAGTTCCTAATTTTGTGTAAAAAAGTGAGATGGTTTCCATTGTGAAAAATTCCGGAGCATATACCTGTCTTCAACTTTTTGTATATTATATGCAATAAATGGAAGGAACAAGATCGAATTTGTGGCAGTAAAATGAATATTAAATGGCATTAATGTGAAATAGCGAGGTGTGTGTTTGATGGAAAAGTATTATTGCGATTATTGCAGAAGTATATATGATCATGCAGTAGTTTGCGAAAATTGTGGAAATACTGCAGGCAATAAAATATGGATTGAAGTTCAAACGCAGCCTGAAGTTAAACAAAAAGATTAACAGAAATGCTGACTGGCAAAAATTAAATAATGCCACAGAGACAGATTCTTGCTAAAATTAAACTGCACAACAATTCCTTCAAAACGTATTTCCTCCTTCATGATTCCGGGGAGGATTTTTTATTTTGGCTACCCTGAAAACATCTTTGTTACTAGTTCGAAACATCAAGCCTTAACATCTCTGTGTCCATCCCTATAAATATTATATAGTGGGTATAACATGATAAGAGCTTGTTTCATATATCGTGGTGCCATGTATCAATGGCATGGATGTCTGTGTTAAAGGGCAATGTTGATTTTAATATATTATGTTGATTGGAGTGAAAGGCACGAAGACTCCTCCTAAAATGCTAAAGCATTTAAGTCGTGCGTGGGCTGGATCGAAGTAGCCTTCCAGAGTCCTGCGGGAACAGCGAGACCGGCGAGACC